>DASWUW010001292.1:0-4065 GCA_036406335.1 Trebonia sp. | reverse complement strand
CGATTCAACGGCGTGTGCGCGCTGCTGATCGACGGCCTGCGGGCCCGCTGACACCAGGAGTCGAGGCCCACGATCTCCCCCGCCCGCACCCGCAGCGTCAGGCCGTGCACTCCCGGCCGTGCAGTTCATCGGCCGAGAGGACGACCGGCCCGATAGTGCCGGGCGTGCGCGTGCTCCCGGTGACGGACGTTCCGACGATGGCGGTGCCGAGAGTCGTCGCGACCGGAGCCCGGACGTCGATTTCAGCGCCGAACGCCGGGTGAGCCCGGCCGCCCGCGCGTGTTCCGCCCACCGGCGCTGCCCCGACTGCTCGCGCGGCACAAGATCTCGGCGTTCCTCCGTACGCCATCACCGGCATGATCCAGCCGGAGCCCGGCGCGGTCGGCTAGGGAGCGGACAGCGCCTCGTGGGCCAGGTCTTCGTTGTGGGCCAGGTGCTCGTCCAGGGCCCGGGCGGCGACCTTCGGGTCGCGCTGGCGGAACTGGTCGACCAGCCGCTGGTGCGCCGCGCGCCGCCGGTCGTGCTCGCCCGGGTCCGGGTCGAGCCGCCCGAAGCCGATCCGCACGTACCGCTCGGTCGCCCGCTCGCTCATCATCAGGATGCGAATATCCCAGGCCGAGGCGGCCGGCGCGAGCAGGGCCAGGTGAAAGGCGCGGTGGTCGTCGTAGATGTCGTCCATGCTGCGCTCGGCGCCGCCGAATTCCGCCGCGGCCCGGTAGAGCCGGTCCAGCTCGGCCTCTTTCAGCTCCGGCACGGCGCGGCGGGCCAGGTCGGGCTCGATCAGCCGCCGGACGCGGTAGATCGCATGGAACTCCCCGAGGTCCAGCGGGGCCACGGTCGCGCTGCGTCCCGGGGGGTTCACCACCAGGCCCTCGGACTCGAGGACACGGAGCGCGTCGCGGACCGGGATAAAGCTGACGTCGAGCTGGTCGGCCAGCTTGCGCAGGGACAGGCTCTGCCCGGGCGGCAGGGTGCCGCCCAGGATCGAGCGCCGGAGCTCGTTGGTCACCTGCTCCGACACCGACCGGGTCTCGATGGGGCGGACCGATCCGGAACTGGCCGATCCGGGACTGGCCGATCCGGAACTGGCCGATCCGGGACTGGCCGACGCGACCGTCATGTCCGCTCCTGTCCACTGCCGGGCTTGTCCCGGTGACGATATCAAAAATATCAGCGGCTTGACTGTTATCACATATCAGGATTACGGTGTGACCCAGAGCACGCCGGAGCCCGACGAGGGGATACGGAGACCGAGATGTCCTCACCCAAATTCGCGCACAACGTCTTCCAGACCGCCAACCACGAGGCGATGCGCGACTGGTACTGCACCGTCCTCGACGCCCACGTCGTGTACGAGGACGCCACCTTGACCTTCCTCACCTTCGACGACGAGCACCACCGGGTCGCGCTGCTGCACCCGCCGGTCGAGTTCCAGCCCAAGACGGCCATGACCGCCTCACTGCACCACTCGGCTTACACCTTCGACGACATCGACGCGCTGCTCGAGCGCTACGCGCTGCTGCGGGACAAGGGCATCACCCCCGCCGTGTGCATCGCCCACGGGGTGACCACCTCGATGTACTACCAGGACCCGGACCGCAACTTCGTGGAGCTGCAGGTCGACCGGTTCGCCCAGCCCGACCAGGCCACCGCCTACATGCTCGGCCCGGAGTACGCCGCCGACTCGGTCGGCCCCGCCTTCAACCCCGAGGAACTGCTGGCCGCGCGCCGCGCCGGGGCGAGCGTGGAGGACCTGTCGGACCGGGCCTGGGCACTCAAGACCGAGCTGCCCAGCCCGCTCCTGGTACTGATGGGCGGCTGACCGCCATGACCGCAATCGCCCAGGATCGCGCCACTGAGGTACCGGACAGCGAGCAGCTGGTGGCGCGCATCAGAGAACTGCAGCCGCTGCTGGCGGCCAACTCCGCGCAGGGGGAACAGGATCGCCGGGTGGTCGGGGAAAGTATCACCGCGCTGACCAAAGCGGGCGTCTTCAGGGTGGCCCAGCCGCGACGGTACGGCGGTTACGAGACTTCTATGCGCACCATGCTCGACGTGTCCTCGGCGGTAGGCGAAGCCGATGGCGGGACCGCCTGGGTCGTCGCCCTGTGCAACGTATGCGCCTGGCTTACCGGGCTCTTCAGCGAGCGAGCGCAAGACGACGTGTGGGCGGCCACCCCGGACGCGAAGGTCTCCGGCGTACTGGCTCCGACCTCGCAAAGCATTAAGGTCGACGGCGGTTTCCGGGTCACCGGCAAGTGGTTCTGGAATTCCGGCTCCTGGCACGCCGACTGGGCCGTGCTCGGCATCCCGATCGTCGACGACGATGGCGAGCCGGTCGACCAGGGCCTGGCCCTCATCCCGCGCGCCGACCTCGACCTGCAGGAGACGTGGTTCGTGGCCGGCATGCGGTCCTCCGGGTCGAACTGCCTGATCGCCGACGACGTTTTCGTCCCCGGGTACCGGATTATGTCCGTCCCGCCGGCGATCGGCGGCCAGTATGCGACGACGCGCACCGAGGAGAGGCTCTACCGCTCGGCCTTCGTGCCGCTGCTGGCCCTGGTGCTGGCCGGCCCGCAGCTCGGCCTGGGCCGCAAGGCTCTGGAGATCGTCACCGCCGCCGCTGCCCGGAAGCCGATCTCTTACACCTTCTATACCGCCCAGGCAGACTCCGTCGCGTTCCAGCTTCAGCTGGCGGAGGCGTCGATGCGTATCGAGAGCGCGCACCTGCATGCCTACCGCGCGGCCGACGACATCGACCGCGCGGCCGCCGCCGGCCAGTACCCGGACACGCTCGCCCGGGCCCGGGTCCGTGCCGATACCGCCTGGGTCCTGGAGAACGTGACCCGGGCGATCGACATTCTGGTCTCGGCTCACGGCGCCAGCAGCTTCGCCGAGAGCAACCCGTTGCAGCGGATCTGGCGCGACTCGGCGGTGGCCGCCCGGCACGCGGTCACGCTGCCCGCCGTCAACTACGAGGTCTACGGCAAGGCCCTGCTCGGACGCGAAGACCAGATCACCCCGCTCATCTGACCCTTCCCCGCGGGCAGCACTGCCGCAAGGGAAGTCAGTCCGCGAGCGCAATCCTTGGAGTGAACATGTCCGGCCGTGACTGCCTGATCTGCTCGATGGAGGAGACCGACCCGGCGGCCCGGGTCTTCCGCGCCGAGCTGTGGGCGGCCGAGGTGGCCCCCGGCTACGAGGTCCCGGGCTGGTTCTTCCTGCGGGCCCGCCGCCATGCGGAGAAGCTCACCGGCCTGGACGAGGCCGAGACCGCGACGTTCGGCCGTCATGCGCACGACCTGGTCAGCGCGGTCGAACGAGTCACCGGCGCCGGCGCGGTGTACCTGCTTTCGTTCGGGGAGAACTTTCGGCATTTTCATGCCCTGGTCGCCGCGCGCAGCGACCAGGCGCCGCCGGAGCTGCGCGGCTGGGGGCTGATCGGCCTGCTGGCTGAGGGCCGCGACGTCCCGGCGGCCCGCGCGCTGGCCGGGCAGGTCCGGCTCGCGTACGAGGAGATCGTCCGCGGCCGCGAGCACGCCGCCGCGGCCCGTCACTAGAGAGCAGGGTCAATGGAACGCAGACTGATCGAGGCCGGCAGCGGCAGCGTCGCCGTGGGCTACCATGCCCCGGCGGCCGCGATCCCCGGGCTTCCGCTGCTGGCCGCGCTGCACGGCGGCACCTACACCAGTGCGTACTTCGGCGTCGCGGGCGGCCCGTCGGGGTCCTTCCTCGACATCGCCGGGCGCAACGGGTTCGCCGTGCTCACCGTGGACCGCCCGGGCTACGGGGCCAGCGCCCTGCTCCCGGAGGAAGAGAACACTTTCGCCCGGCAGGCGGAGATCCTGGACCACGTCATCGCCGCGGCCCTCGATGTGTGGCCGGCCTCGGGCGTGGTCCTGGTCGGTCACTCGATCGGCGGCATGATCAGCCTCGAGATCGCCGCCCGCCATCCCCGGTGGCCGCTGATCGGCGTCACCACCAGCGGTAACGGTGCCCGGATTCCAGCCGGGGGCGCGGCCGAGGCGCTGGCCCGCCTGCCGCTGTCGGGCGTAGTCGATCTTC
>DASWUW010001291.1:0-2394 GCA_036406335.1 Trebonia sp. | reverse complement strand
ACCGCGCTACCCGGCCGCCCGCCCGTGGTTGACCCGGCCACCTGGCAGGCGGCCCGTGACGAGCTTCTGGTTCGGGAGAAAGCTCACACCCGCGAAGGCGACGCCATCGCCGCGGCCCGCCGCCGGCTGCCGATGACCGAGTTCGACGGGAAGGCCGAGGTCACCGGCCCCGACGGCCCGGTCCCGTTCCTGGACCTGTTCCAGGGCCGCGACGAACTCGTGGTGTACAAGCACATGTGGCACGACGGCGCGCCGCACCAAGGGCAGTGCGAGGGCTGCACCGTCACGGCCTGGCACCTGAAGGACGCGGTGTACCTCAACGCGCGCGGCGCCTCGTTCGCCATCCTGACCCCGGGCCGCTGGGACGAGGTAGCCGCTTATACCGAGTTCATGGGCTACACCCAGCCCTGGTACTCGGTGCGCGACGCGGACGAGCCGGTCGGCGGGGAAATGGGACTCGTCAGCTGCTTCCTGCGTGACGGCGACCGGGTGTTCCTCACCTACTCCACCACGGGCCGCGGCACCGAAGCGGCCAGCGGGTCCTTCGCCCTGCTGGACATGACGCCGTACGGCCGGGGCGAGTCGTGGCAGGCCAGCCCGGACGGCTGGCCCGAGGGACACGGCCCGTGCTGGTACTGGCGCTCGGACGCGGCCGGGAACTCCACCTGGGGTCCGACCAGCCGCCCGGTGCCGCAGTGGACCCGCCCCGGCGCGACTCCAGCGGAAAGCCTCGGGCGAGACGGTCACCACTGACGCGACTCCAGCCGGCTCGGATCCGGGTCGGCGGCGATGCGGCGGATAGCGGCGATCACCCCTTGTTAAGAAGCAGGCTGCCTTTCACGTAGGCGCGCCGATGCCAATAGGAGTCACCCCTGCACGCCACAGCCTGCGTTTGCCTGATCCTCGGTCGCTCAGCTGATGCCGAGCTTCTCCGCGGCCAGCCGGGTGCCCGCCACCCGGTTCCTGATCTTCTGCCAGGCGGTCTCGCGGGCGAAGTCGGGTGAGCCGTGGCTGGGTTTCTCGTCGATGCTGAACGGCGAGAAACCGCAGTCGTCGGTGGCGCCGAGCTGCTCGCTGGGGATGAAGTTGGCCGCTCGCACCAGGGTGTCCCTGACCTCTTCGGGGCTCTCCACCCGGGGGTTGAGCGGGTTGATCACGCCGATGTAGGCCATCTGGGTTACGCCGTTCGCCTCGGAGCGGAGGTTGTCCCCGATGAGCTGGTAGACCCGGTCCTTGTCCCGTTCGCTGGCGAGCTGGATCAGGAAGTAGCCCGCGTTGATGCCGAACATGGACGGCAGCAGGTCGCTGTAGGGCACGTCGGCGCTGTGCACCGAGTCCCGGTCACCGCCGGGGCAGGTGTGCAGGCCGATGCTGGCTCGTTCTTCCGGGGTGAACCGGTCGAGGACCCGGTTGTTCAGCTCGATGAAGTGCGGCAGCAGGTTCCGGCCGGTCCAGGGGTTACGGTGGTCGTCGCGGGTGGCCAGCCGGCCTTCGGTGAAGTCGATGGACACCCGGGCCGCGCCGGCCGCGAAGGCCTGTTTGATGTCCTTCTCGCACTCCGCCACCAGGTCGTCCTCGAAGGCGGCGCGCGGGTAGCCCGGGATCTCGTTGTCCAGCGGGTACAGCAGGGCGAGCATGGACGGCGCGATCACCGCCTGCTTCATCGGCGTGTGCGCCATCGGGAGGGACTTGCGCAGCGTGTCCGCGGCGTAGGTCTGGTACCGGAACGGGCCGCCGGTCAGCCGGGGCAGCTGCCGGCTGTGGCCGTCGGCGAAGATGGCGAAGTACTGGCCGCCGGTCCCGGCCAGGTTGTCCGCCAGCCCGGTGCCGGCCAGCGTGTCGGCGATCGCGTAGGTCGCGAAGCTCGACCAGCGCTGCTCGCCGTCGGAGATGATCGGCGCCCCGGTCGCCTCCTGGTGCTCGATCGAATCCCGGACCGCGTTGTCCTGCTCGGACTCGAGCTCGGCACGGGTGATCTCGCCCGCGTCGTAGCGGGCGTACGCCCGCTGCAGCCAGCTCGGGCGGGGCAGCGAGCCGACCGGTTCGGTGGGGATTCCGGTGGCCGTCCTCGGGTTGAAATCAGTCATGACGCCTGGTCCTCCTGTGCTCGTCGTTGAGCCCGCGGGTCAGCCGGAGCATAGGCCTGCCACCGGAAACGGTCAACGCACAGTCACCTGGACAGCGCTGCGCCGCCCGGGACCGCTGCGGCTGGCACGACCGGCCTGCCCCCTGCCACACTCGGAACGGACACGTGACGCGGCCGCGGGGACAGCGGCCGCAAGACTGGGAGAAGGCACGATGGCGAACCTGGACCAGCCGGCGGACGGCACCCTGCAGATCGGTGTCGTCTATCCGCAGGTTGAGCTCCGGGGAGATCCGGAGGCGGTCCGCCGG
>DASWUW010001290.1:0-5167 GCA_036406335.1 Trebonia sp. | reverse complement strand
GAAGTCCTCAGGCCCGGCCGCCGGCGCCGCCCCGGCCGCCGAGGCCCCCTCGGTCGCCGAGGCCAAGGCGATCGTGGCCAAGATGACCCTGGCGCAGAAGATCGCCGAGCTGCACGGCATCACTGGCCGCACGCACCAGCGCTACGTTCCCGGCATCCCCGCGCTCGGCCTGCCGCCGCTGGTCATCACCAACGGCCCGGCCGGCGTCGGCGCGGGCGACGACCCCAGCCAGCAGCGGGCCACCGCGCTGCCCGCCCCGGTCGCGCTCGCGGCCAGCTTCGACCCGGCTCTCGCCCGCCAGTACGGCCAGCTGATCGGGACCGAGACGGCCGACCTGGGCGCGAACGTGGTAGAGGCGCCGGACGTCAACATCGACCGGGTCCCCCAGGGCGGCCGCACCTTCGAGTCGCTGTCGGAGGACCCTTATCTCACCAGCGGCCTCGCCGTCGCCGAGGTCCAGGGGATACAGGCCGCGCCGGGGGTAATCGCCGAGGTCAAGCACTTCACCGCCTACAGCCAGGAGACCAGCCGGCAGCTCCCGTCGGACAACGCCGTCGTCTCCGCCCGGGTGCTGCACGAGATCTACCTGCCGCCCTTTCAGCAGGCGCTGACCAAAGGCGGCGCCCAGGGCCTGATGTGCGGTTACGCGCTGGTCAACGGCCAGTACGCCTGCCAGGACCAGAGCCTGCTGTCCGGCGTGGTGCAGCGGCGCTGGGGCTTCGACGGCCTGCTGCAGTCGGACTTCGGCGCCACCCACTCCACCGCCGGCTCGGCCCGGGCCGGGATGAACCTGGAGATGCAGACCGGCGGCCATTACAGTACGGCCAAGCTCGGGCGGGCCCTGAGCAGCGGCGCGCTGTCCGTCGGGACGGTGAACCAGCTGCTGGTGGCCCGGTTCAGCGCGATGATCCGCCGCGGCCTGATCGGCGCCCCGGGCGCCCCCGGCCCCGCCGCCAGGCGGGCGGCCATCCCGGTGCGGCAGGACGCCGCGGTCGCCCGGCAGACGGCCGAGCAGGGCATCGTCTTGCTGAAGAACGCCCGGAGCATACTGCCGCTCCGCCCCGGGGCGGCCCGCCGCATCGCCGTCATCGGCCCGTACGCGGGCGCGGCGATGACCGGCGGATACGGCAGCTCGCGGGTGGACCCGCTGCTCACCGTCAGCCCGGTCCGCGGAATCGAAAGCCAGGCGGGCGCCGGCGCCAGCGTCACCTACAGCAGCGGCAGCGACCTGGCGGCGGCCGTCGCGGCGGCGAAAAAGGCCAGCGTCGCGGTCGTCATGGTCGGCGACACCGAACGCGAGGGCGCCGACCAGCCGAGCCTGGCGCTGCCGGGTAACCAGGACCAGCTGGTCGAGGCGGTCGCCCGGGCCAACCCGCACACCGTGGTGGTGGTGAAGAGCGGCAACCCGGTGCTCCTGCCGTGGCTGAGCCGGGTCTCCGCCGTCCTGGAGGCCTGGTACCCGGGGGAGGAGGACGGCGCCGCGGTCGCGGCCGTGCTGTTCGGCGCGGCCGACCCGTCCGGCAAGCTGCCGGTGACGTTCCCCGTCAGCGCGGCCAGGACCCCGGTGAGCCGTCCGTCCCAGTTCCCCGGGACCGGCGGCAAGATCGAGTACTCGGAGGGACTGGACGTCGGCTACCGCGGCTACGACGCGATGAGCATCGCCCCGCTGTTCCCCTTTGGCTACGGCCTGTCCTACACGAGCTTCGCGTTCTCCGGCCTCACGGTGACCCCGGGCCGGCTGGCCAACACCGTGTCCGGCCCCGGCCCGTCCAGCTGCGGCTGCAACGGCCAGGGCACGACCCTGGCTACGGTCACCGCCACCGTGACCAACACCGGGAAGACCGCGGGCGCGGAGGTGGCGCAGCTTTACCTGGGCGATCCCCGGGCCGCGGGCGAGCCGCCCCGCCAGCTCAAGGGCTTCGCCCGGGTCAGCCTCCAGCCCGGCCGGTCCGCCACCGTCACCTTCCCGCTTACCGGCCACGACCTGTCCTACTGGAGCGACGCCGACGGCGGCTGGGTGGTTCCGCCGGGCCCGTTCACGGTCTACGTCGGCGACTCCTCCGCCCTGTCCGGCCTCCCGCTGCGCGCGCACCTCACCGTCACCCAGTCGATCGGTTAGTCCCCGCCCCGCGCGCACCTCGCCGACGCCCCGTCCGTCGGCTGGTCCCCGCGCCGCGCCGTAGGACGGAGGACGGAGGAACAGGTGAGCGGCGTCACACTGACGCCGCTTCCGGTAGCCGTCAATATAAGGAGGTAGCAGCGTCACCAAAGGAGACCCGGTCGTGACCGACGCGATCCGCGGCAACGCGAGCGAGGCCGGCGCGGACCGGCTGCGCTGGACGAGCGTGCCCCGCTGGCCCGCTCCGGAGCTGCCCGCCGCGGCCAGCTACCTCGCCTGCGGCTTCGGCGACGCGGGCGAGCGCGCGTTCCGCGCCCTGCTGGCGGAAGCCGACCCGGCTGTCCCGGTGCGGACCGCCGTCTTCGCCGCGCACTGGGACCCGGCGGCCGAAGCCGGGCTGCGCCGCCTCGTCGGCGACTCCCGCACCGGGGTCCGGATTATCCTGGCGGGCCCGGAGTCGATGGTGCTGCGGGCCGCCGCCGTGGCCCGCCAGCGCGGCGCCGCCAGCGAGGAGCTCGTCCTGGTGGCCACCGAGAGCGCCGGCCAGTACGTCGCCGGGCCCGCCGCCCGCCGGGTCTTCTGCGCCGCCTGCCGTGCCCCCTTCGACGCCCGGGCCGCCCTGGGCGAGGTCGTGACCTGCCCCGGCTGTCAGGCCGGGCTGATCGTGGACTGCCGCTTCTCCCGGCCGCACGCCGCCTACTTCGGCTGGCCCGCCCGACCGGGCCGGCCCCGGTGACCGCGGACCTCGCTCTCACTGTCGCGGCGGTCACCCCGCTGGCACCCGACGTCTGTCAGCTCACGCTGACCGCCCGGGACGGCCGGACGCTGCCGTCCCATCCGCCCGGGAGTCACCTGGGCCTGCGCTGGCGGCGAGACCCGGACCGGGTCAATTCCTACTCGCTCACCGGTGACGGCGACGCCCCGGCGGCCTACACGGTCTCGGTACTGCGCGTCCCGGACGGCCGCGGCGGGTCCGCCTGGGTCCACCGGCTGCGGACCGGTGACGAGGTCGACGCCGTCGCCCCGCGCAGCGGGTTCGCCCCCGCGGCCAAGGCCCGGCACCACCTGCTGGTCGCGGGCGGCATCGGCATCACCCCGCTGCTCGCGCACGTCCGCTGGCACCGGCGCTGGGGCGGCGACTTCACCCTCTACTACGCCCACCGGCCCGGGCGCGCCGCGCACCTGGCCGAACTGCGGGACCTGGGCGGCGACCGGGTGCGGGCCCACGGCAGCCGCGGAGCGCTCTGGGCCGACCTGGGCCCGGCGCTGCGCCGCCAGCCGCTCGGCACCCAGCTGTACGTGTGCGGGCCGCCGCCGATGATCGAGGCCGTTGCCGCCGCCGCGAAAGCATCGCACTGGCCCGCCAGCCGGGTCCGCTGCGAGGCGTTCGGGGTATCCGCCGACGGGCCGCGCGCGGCCTTCCGCGCCATCCTCGCGGCCGGGCCGCCGGTGGACGTGGGGGAGGAGGAGACGCTGCTGGAAGCGCTGGAGCGGGCCGGCCTCCCGGTGCCGTCGCAGTGCCGCGGCGGCGTCTGCGGCGAGTGCCGTACGCCGGTCACCCGCGGCCGCGTCGACCACCGGGACCTGGTGCTGTCCGCGGCCGAGCAGGCGTCGGGCCGCTGGATCATGCCCTGCGTCTCCCGGGCGGCCGCCGGCGAACCGGAACTGGAACTGGGCCGGTGACCGCCCTCCGCGACTTCCCGTTCCCGCTGACCAGGGACGCCTACCGCTACAGCGCGAACCTGCAGCCGGCCGGCCTGCGGCAGGAAACCGAGGCGGGTGCCTGGGGCGAGACCGTCACCCGGTCCGGGCCCGACTACGGGGAACTCATCGCCGCCCGGGACCGCATCCTGGCCACCGACCCGGGCCGCCTCATCCGCGACCCGGCCCTGCTGGCGGCCGAGTGGGACACGCTCCGCTACCTGATGCGCCGCCTGGCCGCCGAACATCCCCGGGACTTCGAGTACGCCGAGACCCCCGGCCGGGCCCGCTGGGTCAACCGCCGCCTGCGCAGCGCGGCCGACTTCACCCCGGGTGACCCGGCCACCCTGCCCTGCGGCCCGCTCGAGTTCATCGGCCGCCAGGTAACCGAGGACCTGGTCCTGCTGGACGAGCGCGAGGGCCACCTGTGGGCCGACGCGGGCCTGGTCACCTTTGCCTCCGGCTGGTCGTTCCCGTTCGTGGCGGGCAGCAGCTTCCAGGAGATTCACGGCCCGGTTCCCCGGGCGAACGCCGACGGCGTGTTCACCCGGGCCGAGGCGTTCCTGCTCCGCCTGCCGCCGGGCGAGGCCTGCCGCCGGGTCAACTGGGCGTTCCAGCCCTACCGGGTCCTCGACCACTCCCTGGACGCCGCCGCGGACTGGATGCCGGCCGCGGCCCGCTTCCCGGCCACCGCGACCGACGACGATATCGCCCGGCAGGTCTACCTGCGGGTCGAACTGCAGCACCTCGTCCGGCTGGAGACCTCCGGCGCCGTGCTGTTCCTGATCGACACCCGGTTCCTGGCCCTGGCCGAACTGGCCCGGGTTCCGGCCTGGGCCGCCCGGCTGCTCGCGGTGCTGGCGGAACTCCCGGACGACATCGCCGACTACAAGGGCCTGGGCGAGCTGCGCCCGCGCGTCATCGACTGCCTGCGGCGGCTGACCACCGGCTGACCACCGGCTGACCACCCGCGGACCGCTGCTGACCACCCGCTGACCACTGCTGACTACCGGCTGACCACCGGGTGACCCACTGACCGACCACCCGCTGAGCGCGGCCGGAGGTGTCGATTGGCGACCAAAAGTAGGTTTCCGGACAAGATCTGGTATCCGTGGTGCCCGCCGTTTCTATGATCCCGCTATGCCAGGTGTTACGGGGGAGCTGCTGGCCGGCCGGTACCTGCTGCTGGAGCCGGCCGGCGAGGCTGGCCGCGGCCGGGTTCAGTCCCGCGGGCGTGATGCCGGTCCTCGACGTCGTCGATCACCAGGGCACCCCGTGGCTGGTGCTGCCGCTGGTCTCCGGGATTTCCCTGGCCGCGGAGGCCGGCCGCCTCGGGCTGCTGCCCTG
>DASWUW010001289.1:0-6986 GCA_036406335.1 Trebonia sp. | reverse complement strand
CTGCCCCGACCTCGCGTTCAGGCTGTCAAGCAGCCGTCGGCGGTTGGGGTCGGCCAACGCCCTGAACACCTCGTCAATCGGAAGTCGTCGCGCCTTGTCCATCTTGCTGCCCATCCAAATGCAGCCATCTAGCTGCATTTCTATGTTAGGCAGCTAGATGGCTGCATGTCAAGTGAGAACGCGCGGAATCGCACGTGCCTGGATCGCGCGGCTGGGTCGTGCAGGGGCGTGCCCGGACGCCAGGGCCGGGCCGCTCCGCGAGTATTCCCAGGTTGCACGGGTGACCGGATTTCCGTGTCCAAATCCAGGCCCGGAAAAGTTGATCCCGACTGCCCGAACACCTAATCTAGTACGGGTGCCACTCGATAATATGCGCAGTTCGAAGCCAAAGGGCAGGGTAGATGCCGCACATTAACCTAGGCAATGACGACTTCGGAATCATGTCTTTGTTTGAATACCGCCCCGAGACGGCTCGACCGCTGAGCGAGCTGGCGGAAATGCTACTTCGCGGCCCAAGCACGCTGACCCGCGGTGAGCGTGAACTGATCGCCTCTTATGTTTCGTCGCTCAACGACTGCGGTTACTGCACCGACTCACACGCGGCGTTTGCCGCTCCGCAGTTGCCGGGCGGAATGACCCTGGTCGATCAGGTCCGGTCGGATCCCGGTAGTGCCCCGGTCAGCGCTAAGCTCAGGGCACTGCTCGCTGTTGCCGCGGCGGTCCAGCGGGGCGGCAAGCACGTCAGCGCCCAGGACATCGAGGACGCGCGTCAGGCGGGTGCGGATGACCTCGAGATCCACGACACCGTCCTCCTAGCCGCCGCGTTCTGCATGTATAACCGCTACGTGGACGGGCTTGCGACCACCCGGCCGGCTGACCGGTCCGGGTATGCGACGGCGGCCGAGGTCATCGTGAACCACGGGTACCTGGCCGGATTGCCCGCACCGGCGCAGTCGCACCTTCACTCATGAGCGATGTGCATCCATGAGCGACACGCCGCAGGCCTGCCGTTATCTGATTATCGGGGCTGGCCCGGCCGGGCTTCAGCTGAGTTATTACCTGCACCGCCTCGGGGCGGACTATACGACCCTGGAACGCGAGGCGGCGCCGGGACACTTCTTCCGGTCGTTCCCGCGCCATCGCAAGCTGATTTCACTGAACAAGGTTCATACGAGGAGCGCGGATCCGGAAATCCGGCTCCGCTGGGACTGGAATTCGCTGCTCAACGACTCGCCCGAGCTGCTGTTTCCCAAATTCAGCGCCGATTATTTCCCGCATGCCGACGATATGCTGAGTTACCTGGACGAGTTCCAGCGGGCGCATGGCCTCAGGGTGCGCTACGGGGTCGCCGTGGACCGTATCGAGCGCACACGTGACGGCTTCGCCGTGCACTCGGCAGAGGCCGTCTTCCGGGCTCAGTGCGTTATCGTGGCGACGGGCTGGGGGAAGCCGTACGTGCCGCCGATCCCCGGTATCGAGAATGCCGTCGGCTACGAGGACATGCCGGTGGATCCGCGGGCTTTTGCCGATCAACGGGTGCTTATCATCGGGAAGGGCAACTCGGCCTTCGAGACCGCGACCCCGCTTCTGGGCCACGCGGCGATGGTGCACCTGGCCAGCCGCCGGCCGATGCGCCTGGCCTGGAACACCAAGCACCCGGGCGACGTGCGCGGCCAGTACGGCGCCTTCCTCGACAGCTACCAGTTCAAGACGCTGCATTCCGTGCTCGACTGCACGATCGACGAGATCCGCCCGGACGGCGATCACTTCATGGTGTTCATCACGTACACCCACGCTGACGGGGAGCGTGCGATCCTCGAGTACGAGTCCGTGCTCAGGTGCACGGGCTTCCGGATGGACACCGGGCTGTTCGACGACACCTGTGGTCCCGAGATGATCCGCGACGGGCGGATTCCTTCGCTCGGCCCGGACTGGCAGTCGACCGCCGCCGACGGCATGTACTTCGCGGGGACGATCGCGCAGGCCCGCGATGTGCGCCATGCGTCGTCGCCGTTCATCGACGGATTCCGCTACAACCTGCGGGTGCTGGCGGACATCCTGCGCGAGCGCTACGACGGGGTCCCGTTGCCGTGCGACGTGGTGCCGGGCGGCCCGGAGCGGCTGACCTCACTGGTGCTAGCCCGGGTGAACTGGAGCTCGGCGCTCTGGACCCAGTTCGAGTACCTCTGCGATGTGCTCGTCGTAGACGAGCGGGCGGGCCGGGTGGTGCACTACAAGGACCTGCCCGAGGACTACGCGGTGTCCCGCTTCTCCGATGTCCCGCATTACTACACCGTCCAGTTGCGCTGGGGGCGCGAGGAGTACTCGGACACGTTCGCGATCGGGCGCCACCCGCAGCCGGACCGGGCGGCCGAGAGCGCGTTCATCCACCCGGTGATCCGGCGCTATCACGGCGCCGAGCTCGTCGCCGAGCATCATCTGCTCGAGGACCTGCTGGCCGAGTGGACTCGTCCCGAGCGTCACGTCGACCCGTTGCGTGAGTTCTTCGCGCGCAACCTGGCTAGCAGCGCACCATGACATCGGCGAGGGGCTTGCGCGGCAGCCGGGGAACCCGGGCGCCGTCGGCCGGGTACCCGACCGGCATCACCAGGCAGGGGCGCTCTTCCTTCGGGCGCTCGCAGATTTCGTTGAGGAAGCGCATGGGGACCGGCGTGTGGGTGAGCGTCACCAGGCCCGCGTGGTGCAGCGCGGCGATCAGCAAGCCGACGGCGATGCCGACGGATTCCTTGACGTAGTAGGGCCGCGGGGAATTCGGCCCCTGGTGGACCTCGAACACGACGATCACAGCCGGGGCGATCTCGAGGAAGGGCTTGCGCCAGTCCGTGCCGATCGGCGCGAGAGCGCTCAGCCAGTCCTCCGGTGCGCGCCGGGCGTAGAACTCCCGCTCTTCTTCTTCGGCGGCCAGGCGCAGCCGCCGCTTGCGGTCCGGGCTTGTCACCACGACGAACCGCCAGGGCTGTAGGTTGGCGCCGCTCGGCGCGCTCGCGGCGGCCTTAATGGCCGACTCGATCACGCCAGCAGGCACCGGATCGGCCGCGAAGTCCCGCACTGAACGGCGCGCCGACATCCGGTCGGCGAACGTGCTGGCCGACCGGATCATGTCGGTCGGCGACATCCGGACGTGGTCAAGCGGTACCGTCGTGCCCGGCACGGTTTCTGTCACTCTCAGCCTCCTGCGACTCGGCGCTGTTACCCAGCATGCGAGCACCGCAGGCGGCACGTCCTATTCAGTAGTGCTTTGTCCGCCCGCGGTCTGGCCGATCAGGTAGTCGACGACATCGTCGAGGCAGCCCCTCCGCGCGGCGGCGGCCCGTTGCCGCGAGGCGCCGTCCCCGCCCGCGATCAGCTGCCTGAGCCCGGTGGTGACGTGCTCGAGCTCGCCGTAATCGGCCAGCGTCGGCCGGGCAGCTTGCAGCAGTCGCTCCGCCAGCTGGGCCGCGGGCACGAGCCGGCCGGTCCGCACATCGACCCCGTGCCCGCTCAGCCCGTCCCTGGCCGCCCGCCAGTAGGCGAGTCGCAGTATCTCGGCGGCCAGAACCGGCCCGGGGTCACCGCGATCCACCTGCGTGGCGGCCGCTGTCACGAGGGCGCGAATCAGCATCGCGAGCAGCGCCGAGTGCTCAGCCGTCAGCGGCACGTCGGCCGCCCGTACCTCGATCGTCGGGAAACGCGCAGACGGTCGGACGTCCCAGAAAATGGTGCTGGCATCGACCAGGCCGCCGGACCCGAGCAGCGTCGCGACCAGTTCGTCGTAGTGCGCGGCGGAGGTGAAGTACGGGGGTGGCCCGGCCACTGGCCACCGGGTCCACACCATGGTGCGCCAGCTCGCATAGCCGGTGTCCCGTTCGGCCCAGTACGGCGAGTTCGCGGAAAGCGCGATCAGGGTAGGCAGGTACTGACGCAGGTGGTTGCTGACCAGCACCGCCCGATCGCGGTCGGGGAGCTCCACGTGCACGTGCATGGCGCAGACGCTCAGCTCATCGTGCAAGCCGCGGAAGGTCGCCGTTCCCTGCTCCTGCCGGGCGCCCTCCGTGATGGGCTGCGGGATGAGCTGGCCAAGCACGGGCGTGCCGGCGGCGATGATCCGCAGGCCCTCGGCTGCGGCGGCGGCCCCCAGCTCCGCCCGCGCCTGCTTCAGCTCGTCGAGCAACTGCCCGGCGTGCAGGCAGGGTAGGGTCCTCGTCTCGATTTGGAACTGGGTGATCTCGCCTGACACGCGCTCGCCGAGCGTGGACCGGGCCCGGCCTACCAGTTCCCCCGCCCGCGGCACCACGCATCGGGTATCTGGATCTACGACCAGGAATTCCTCTTCAACCCCGAATCGCGCGCCCGCCACGGCTCTAGCGTAGTGGCAGCGTCCAACGGCGCTTCTAGGGGTGGCCGGGCTCGTCGAGCAACCGTTCGACCAGTCCCGCCAGCAGCGCCGCCCGGTCCGGCATCAAGGCGACGTCCACGTATTCGCCGCGGGCGTGCGAGCCGTCGCCGACCGCCCCCAGCCCGTCCAGCGTGGGAATGCCGAGCGCCCCGGTAAAGTTGCCGTCGGACGCGCCCGGCGCGTGCGTGCCCTCCGGTGCGGTCAGGCCAAGGTCGATCGCGGCCGCTCGCGCCATCGCCAGCAGCGGCAGCGCGTTCTCGGCCGGCATCGGGTACCGGTTGAGCCCGCCGCCGATCGTCAGCACCGCGCCAGGCAGCCGCGCGGACAGGCTCCGCAGAGCCTGGTCTACACGGTCGAGTTCACCGGAGTTCCACGCCCGGACATCGATGGCCACTCTGGCCTCTTCTGGCACAGTGTTCGTCGTAGTACCGCCGCTGACGACCGTCGGGGTAACGCTGGTGCCGTTCGCCGGGTCCGCGAGATCTAGCACCGTGATCACCTGGTGCGCCAGCTCGACGGTCGCGTTGATGCCTAGATGCGGCTCCACGCCGGCGTGGGCCGCGCGGCCGCGGATCATCAGCTGATAGGCGGAGCCGCCCTTGCGGGCCACCTTCAGCGACCCGTCTGGCGCGCTCGGCTCGCACACCAGAACCGCCGCCGAACGCAGCGCCTGCTCCTCGATCAGCGCCCGCGAGGTTACCGAGCCGCTCTCTTCGTCACAGGTGAGCAGTACCCCGACCCGGGATGTGTCTGAGAGCATGTCCAAGGCGGCGAGCATCTGCACGATGCCGCCCTTCATGTCGCACGCCCCAGGACCGCTCGCCCGGCCGGCGGTTATCGTATAGGGCCATTGCTTGATCGTCCCGGCGGGCCAGACGGTGTCGAAATGGCCGAGCAGCAAGATCCCGCCGTCCGGGGCCGGCCAGAGCAGGTGCGGCAGGCCGCCGCCCGATGCCCGCTGGGCCGGACGGCCGAGAACCGCGTCCCCCCAGCTGGCAAGCAGTTCCGCGCAGTTCTCTAGGTGCGGCGCCGAGCCGGCCTGCGACTCGCATGCGACCAGCAATCCCAGCCGGTCGGCCAGCGCGGCGGTATTCTCCCGCGCGGCCCGCAGCCTGGCGTGCAGCCGCCCCTGCGCTGTTCTCATCGTCGACACGGTGGGCCCTTCCGTCTGCCTGCACCTCAACTTCACTCAGCATTCACGAGAACCTCAGCTGACTGCCACTCCTGAACTGCGGGGTAGTACGCAACCCGGAGGATGCCCGCGCGGTGGGCAGCCTGCTTCCCTGGCGTCATGGGATCTCCTGGCGTCCGGCGGCGGGCTCGGACGCCGAGTGTGCTGGTGGCACGGGAACTGCTCCAGGCGGCCGAGGTCGTGCTGGTCAGAGAGGGGATCGCAGGTCTGACCGTGCGCGCGGTCGCGGCCGAGGCGGGCGTCGCGCCAATGGGCGTCTACAACCGTCTCGGCGACAAGGCCGGCCTGGTAAACGCCCTGTTGATCAGGGGGTTGGACCGGCTCCGGGAGGCCATAGAGGTGGCCGGTGAGCCGGAGGCGCGCACCCGGTTGCGTGTCTGCTGTCTCAGGTACCGTGAGTTCGCCCTGGCGAATCCGTGTCTTTACGTGATCCTGTTCGAGGCGTCCGTTTCCGGCGAGCGCGGCTGGGCGCAGGTCCAAGAGCACGCTGACGCCTGCCTCGGGGTGCTTGTCCGCAACGTGGAACTAGCGGCCATGGAAGGCGTACTCGCCGCTCCGGATGCGCGCGAGGCGGCGCAGCAGATCTGGAGCACGCTCCACGGCGCGGTTGCACTGGAGCTGAAGGGCCTGGTGCAGACCCCGGATCCGGCGGCGACCTACCGCGGGTTGGTGGACACGATCCTGCGCGGGCTCGGATTAAGTCTGGCTGACGGCGCCGAGTCCGATGGCAAGCCGCGAGTCGGCATTCTGGTGGGCCACCACCGAGATCACGTGCAGGACAGCCTTTTCTGAGTAGCCCGCCGTTCGTAGCTGCGCGAGGTCGCCCGCCTCCATCCGCCAGGGGTGGCGGCTGAGCTTCCTGGCAAATCCGACCAGCGGGTCGTCGTCTCGTGGGCGCTCGAGCCCGTTCAGCGCCTCGGCGCCTTCCCAGTCCGTGGTCTCTTCCGCCGCGACGGAAGCCAGCAGACGGCGTTCACGTCGGCTGATCGGCGCCTCGGCTGCCAGCAGATAGCCTCGCCACGCTTCCCACGCCGCCTGCAACTGCCGGTTCTGCGGTCGGCGGCGGCCTCCGCCCGCACTGCCGTTGGACACACTGCCACCGGACGCGGCGTCACCGGATGCGGCGGACCGGCTGGGCCGGGGCGCCGTGGCCTGACGCAGGTCGGGCTCGAAGGCAGGAAGCGGCGTCAGGTAGTCGAATTCAATGCCAGTCGCATTGGCCACCCGGGTGAAGTAGTTGAACATCGAGATCACGCCGATCACCGCCTCGATCTGCGCCTCATCGAGTTCCAGGCGGACTACATCCTGCACGGTCTCCCCGGCGACCGCCCATGGCTGCGCGGTCAGGGTCGTCGCGAGCTTGGCCAGCGCGCGCGCACGCGGCGGCAGGGAATCGTC
>DASWUW010001288.1:0-6862 GCA_036406335.1 Trebonia sp. | reverse complement strand
TCTGATCGAGTGGCTGGCCACTCAGGAATGGTGCACCGGCAAGGTGGCAATGAGCGGAACCTCCTATCTCACGATCTCGCAATGGTTCACCGCGGCCGAGCAGCCTCCACACCTGACGGCGATAAACCCGTGGGAGGGCCTGAGTGATGTATACCGCGATCTGGTTTTGCGCGGCGGAATGCCGGATCTCGGCTTCACCGCACAACTACAGCACAATTACGCGGGCAAGAATCAACGCGAGGACGTCGTCGCCGAGGCGCAACGCTATCCGCTGGTGAACGACCTGTGGGAAGACAAGACCGCGCAGTTCGAAAAAATCAAAGTTCCGGCTTACGTCGTCGCCAGCTATTCGAACACTCTGCACACGGCCGGGACGTTCCGCGCCTGGCGGAGGATTGCCTCACCAGAGAAGTGGCTGCGAATCCATAACAGCCAGGAATGGCCTGACTACTACGAGGAAGCGAACGTCGAAGACCTGCGCCGGTTTTTCGATCACTACCTGAAAGGCGCGGACAACGGCTGGGAGCAGACGCCTCGCGTCCGGTATGCGGTACTCGATCTAAAGGGCGGCGATCGCGTCAACCAGCCTGCGGGCGAGTTCCCCCCTGAAGGGGTCGCCTACGCGAAATACTATCTTGACGGCCGCTTGCGGACACTGAGTCCCGAGGCGCCCGCGGGAGCAGGGGCGGCGACCTACGATGCCGGGTCGGATCCGGGCCTGGTCTCGTTCACCATTCGCTTCAGTGAAGAGACGGTCATGGTCGGCTACGCCAAGGCGCGGCTTTGGGTTGAGGCAAAGGACGCCGATGACATGGACCTGTTCGTCCTGATCCAGAAACTGGACGCCAACGGCTCTCATCTGCAGCAATTCAACGTGCCCAATCAAGGCGCGATGATGCAGGACCTCACCGCCAACGGCGCATCGGTGCTGCGCTATAAGGGGTCCAACGGCCGTCTGCGCGTATCGGCCCGGCACCTGGACGAGAGGCTGTCGACTGATTTCCTTCCTGCCCACAGTTTTGACCGGGTGGAGAAGCTGCAGCCCGGCGAGATCGCCGAGGTTGAGATCGACCTGTTTCCGGTCGGCCTGGTTTTCTATCCAGGCGAGCAGCTCCGGCTCGTCGTCAGCGCGCACAATACGCTGGGAGCGATCATGCCCGGAGTCCCTGATTACATCTCCCGCAACAGCGGACAGCACGTCATCTACACCGGCGGGACGCACGCCTCCTATCTTCAGCTGCCCGTCCAAGCAGCGGAACCGGACGCAGCATGATCCGCACGGGAAGGTTCGCGGGGCCGGTTGCGGGCTTGCGGTTCGAGACTCCCTCCTGCGCGGGCGTCACGGACCAGGACGGGGCGTTTCAGTACCGAGACGGCGAGGTTGTTACGTTCTCGGTCGGGGCCGTCCTGGTTGGCGCGGCGCGAGGCGCCGAGCGGCTCACTGTCGCCGATATCGTCGCGCGGGCGGACGGCCAGCTCGCCAAGCTAGCCGACCCGGGTCTGACGAACATCGCCCGCTTCCTGCAGACGCTCGACACCGGCGGCAACCCCGACAACGGGGTCACCCTGGCCCCGGAAATCCACGAGCTCGTGGGAGACCGGGCCATCGACTTCCGTTACCGGCTCATGTCGCTCCCGGGCGGCCCGGCCGATCCCGTCCAGGCGTTCACCGACGATCCGGTCGTCGCCGGGCTGCTCGACGACCTGAACCGGGCTGGCGTCTTCACTGGCGCCGCGCCGCGCACACTGAGATCGCCGGCCGCCGCGCGCAACGAGGTACGCCGCAACATGCTGCGCATCCGCCGCTACCGCGACGTCAAAATCCCGCTGCGAAACGGCTCGTTCGTGTACGCGGACGTCTACCGTCCGGACGGCGGGGAACCGGTGCCGGTGGTCATGAACTGCGGTGTCTACGGCCGGGCGTTCGTCCACCATTCCGTCTGCGACGAGGAAGACGCCGAGCACCATGAGGTGATGGAGGACCGCTACTTCCTCGGCAATCCGGACGGTTACGAGTACGAGAACCACGAGAGCGTCAACACCGCGACCTGGATCCCGCGCGGCTACGCCCTGGTCCGCGTCGACAGCCCCGGGGCCGGCAAGAGCCCGGGCGTCCTCGGTATCTGGGGGATCGACGAAGCGGAGGCGTTCTACGACGCCATCGAATGGGCCGGCACGCAGCCCTGGTCAAACGGGAACGTCGGCCTGTGGGGCATGTCCTATTACGCGGTAAGCCAGCATGCGGTGGCCAGCCTCCGGCCGCCGCACCTTAAGGCGATGATCGCGATCGGCACCGATACCGACCTCTACGAGGAGGTCATGTACACCGGAGGCATCCTCAACGAGGAGTTCTTCCCCGGATGGTTCGCCCACGGGATCGTGCCCGCGGTCTGCGGTGAGGTCAAGGCGAAAGACTTCCTGGCGACGGCGCGAGCCAGCCCCTTCAAGGACTCTGACCCCGCCGCGATCTTCGGCCCCCGGGCCGAGGTGCTGATGAGTCCTGATCTGAGCGAGGTGTCGGTGCCGCTGTGGACGGTCGCCGTGACGACGCACCCCAGCCACTTCCACCAGCTCGGCAGCAGCGAAACGTACCTGAACACCCCCACGCCGAGCAAGAAGCTCGACTTCTGGGAGGACTGGTTCATGAAGTCCTACTCCGCCGCGGCGGTCGAGGATCACCTGGCGTTCTTCGATCACTGGCTTAAGGGAGTCGACAACGGGATCATGGACCAGCCGCCGGTGCGCCTGGAGATCCGAACCGGACGCGGCGCGTCGTACGTTCTCCAGGAGCACGAGTGGCCGGTGGCGCGCACTGATTACGTCCGGTGGTACCTGGACGCCGCACCGGCGGACTGGGACGCGGGCCCCGGCTGCGACAACCTGCTGAGACTGACGCGCGAGGTCCCCGGGACCGAGCGGTCGGTGACCTATTCGGCCCAGGTGGACCCGTCCGCCGTAGCGCCGGTACCGGCGGCGGGGGAGGGGGCGGCGGCTGCGCCCTGCTCACCTGGCGCCACCTTCCTCAGTGAGCCGTTCGAGCAGGACACGGTGCTCGCCGGGTACAGCAAGCTCGTGCTGTGGGTGGCGTCCACCAGCGAGGACATGGATATCTACGTCGCGCTGCGAGTCCTGGACGAGGAAGACCAGGAGGTCGATTTCTGCGGTCCGGCCCTGATACCCGGCATCTCCACCAGGTTCTACCCGCTGGCCAAGGGATGGCTGAAGGCGTCGCACCGCAAACTTGACCCGGCACGGTCCACCGCGTTCCGGCCCAAGCACACCCACCTGCGCGCTGACTACGCGCCGCTGCGGGACGGCGAGATCGTGCCGGTCGAGGTGGAGATCATTCCGAACACCGGCCTGATAAGGCGGGGACACCGCCTTCGCGTCGATCTCCAGCCGTACACCGGCGCCGGTCACGGCATGCGGCACGCGTACGACGCGGCCTATCACGACGGGGCGCAGAACACGGTCTTCACCGGCCCGGAGCATCCGAGCTACGTGCAACTGCCCGTCGTGCCGCGGGAAGAGTCATAAGGCCAGCGAAGTCAGGGAGAGAAAGTCTTGTGAACGTTGAAGAACTGAGTGCCCGGGCGCAGATCCACGACGTGCTGCTGCGTTACTGCCGCGGTCTCGACCGGGTCGACATGTTGCTGGTTCGCGGTGCCTTTCACGAGGACGCGTGGATTCAGTTTCCGGAAAGCCTGCACGTCGGATCGGTCGACGGCTTCGTGGATTTCCTGGCCGCGGAGATGCCGCGTTTCGTCCGGACCATGCACAATCTCGGGAACAGCCTGATCGAGTTTGACGGGCCCGATGCCGCTCACGTCGAGACCTACCTGAATGCTGACCATCAGGGATCGGAGCGGCACCACTGGAAAGGCGACTACGTCAAGCTGTGGGCCCGCTACCTCGACCGGTTCGAGCAGCGGGACGGCGTATGGCGCATCGCGCGGCGCAGACTACTCGTCGACTGGATGTTCCGGTATCCCGCGGACGGGTGGTTCGACGATCACCCCGACGCCTCGGCCGGACGGCGCGACGGGACCGACCCGAGCCTGCAGCCAGTCGCAGGCTTCGACGGGACGCCGGTGACGAAGGGAATCTGGCCTTGACGGGCATCACGGAGGAGGTTGAGCGGCCGCGGGCTCAGGACCTCATGGCCCGCGTCGCGGAGCTGCGCCCCTGGCTGCGCGAGCGCCAGCCACTGACGGAGCAGCAGCGCCGCATTCCCCAGGAGAGCATCGAGCGTCTTGACGCGGCCGGCCTTTTCGGCCTGACCACGCCGACGCGGTTCGGCGGTGCGGACTTCACGACCCGGGAACTGCAGGACATCTACCGCGGGCTCGGCGCCGGATGCGGGGCAACCGCCTGGCTGGTGTGGGCGGCCGCGGGCGGGAACCTGTGGAGCTGCGCCTTCGCCGACGACGTGATCGCTCCGGTGTACGAGTCCGCCTGGACCGGAAATCGCACGTTCGCGCTTGGTGGCACGAGCCGGCGCATGTCCGGGACCGCGCGGAAGGTCGACGGCGGCTGGATGATCAAAGGCGTGTGGCCGTTCGCGACCGGGAGCGTCCACGCCTCCCACGGTTACCTCGCTGTTTTCTATGACGAGACCGACGACTCCAAGGTCGGGATGGCTCTCGTCCCGAAGGACTCCCTCGTCGCACGGGACGACTGGGATGCGATGGGTCTGGCCGGCACCGGCAGCCAGACCGTCGCGACCGACGGCGAGGTGTTCGTCCCGGATGAGCGCTTCAGCACGCCTGCTCTGCTGGCGGCGCGGATCGCGGAACTAACCGGACACGGGCGCGGACCGCGCCGCGGGGGTCTCGCTCGTTCGCTGGTGACCTGCACGGGCGTCGCCCTCGGGATGGCCGACCACGCGATGGAGGTGTTCCTCGCCGGGGTCGGCAAGCGGAGCATCCCTTACTCCCCGTACGCGCGACAGGCCGAGGCGCCGATCACCCACCTCACGGTCGGCCGTGCCTACGCCCAGATCCGGGCGGCGGGCCGGGTGGCCGGCGCCGCGGCAGCCGAGCTTGACCGCTGCCAGGACGAGGGCGCGGACCCTGCTGAGTTCGAGGTTCTCCAGTTTCATACCGACGCCGCGTACGTGTGGGATGCGTGCAGTTCCGCGATCGAGACGCTGTTCCACGCGTCCGGGGCGTCGGCGATCGTCAAGCGTCAGCCGCTGCAGCTCATTGCCCGGAACTGCCGGGCGGGCAGCCTGCACGCGGCGCACACCATCGACACCTGGCTGGAGAATACCGGCCGGGTGCTGTGCGGGGCCGATTCAGCGCCGCTATCGACGAGCGTGCTCGAGCGGCGACCGTAGCGGGGGACAACCCGGCAGCGCGGCACTTGACCTTACGGGATGTCCAGGAGCGTCGCGGCGAGGACACTGGCCAGCCAGTCCTGGTAGGTCTCGGACGGCCAGCCGCGGCCGGCGGTGAGCTGGGTGTACAGCTGCGGTCCGGTCAGGGCCCAGCAGGCGTCGGCTGCGTGCGCGGCGCTGACGCCGGGGCGCAGGGCGCCCTGGTCGCCCAGGTGGGTAACGAAGGCGGTGACGCCCGTCAGGCGTTCGGCCTCGCTGTCGGCCAGAACCTGTGCCGCCTCCGGGCCCGCCTGGCTGAGCAAGGTGAACAAGCAGGCGAGCCGCTGCTGAACGCCGCGGACGAACCCGGCGTACAGCCGCACCTTGGCCTGCGGGCCGCGGGTGCCCCAGACCTCCCGCAGCGCCGGGCGCTGGGCCATGGCCAGGGGCTCGTCGTCGCCGGCCAGGGTGACGTCCCACAGCGCCTTGGCCAGTCCCGGCTTGCCGCCGAACGCCTTGTAGACCGTCTCGGGGGAGACGGCGGCCTGCTCGGCCACCGCCCGAACCGTGGTGGACGCGTAGCCGTCCCGCACCAGCAGGTCGTGGAACGCGCCCAGGACGGCGGCCCGGCGGCGCCGGGCAGCGTCCTGGCGGCGGCTGGCATCGTACGGCCTGCGGGCAGCTGGCACCGGCACGCCTCCAATTCCATTACAGTTGACTGTATCTAATGTACCGTCACCCGCCGTCGGAGGAACTATGTCCCGTCCCGCTCCTCTTGGCCGGCCAGTCGCTCCCGGTGTTCACCGCCTGGGCGACGATGTGGTCAACTTCTACCTGATCGAACAGGCCGACGGCCTGGTGCTCGTCGACGCCGGGCTGCCCGGCCACCTCTCCCAGCTCCGCGGCCAGCTGGCCGGCTCTGGCCGCTCGCTGGGTGACATCCGCGCCGTGCTCCTCACCCACGCCCATCCGGACCACACCGGCCTGGCCAGCAGGCTCCAGGAAGCCGGGGCTCAGATCTGGGTCCATCAGCAGGACGCCGCGATTCTCGCCCGCGGGCCCCGCAGCGCGCTGCGCCTGGCCAAGCCGGAGCGCTCCCTGCTGCCCTACCTGCTGGCCCGGCCCGCGGCGATCGGCACCCCGCTGCACCTGGCCCGCAAGGGAGCCTTCACCGCCCCCAAAGTGTCTGATTTTCGCACCTTCAGCGCCGACCGCCTCTTGGAAGAAGTCCCCGGGAGCCCGCAAGCCGTCGCCCTGGCCGGGCACACCCCGGGCAGCACGGCCTACCTGTTCGCCGACCGCGGTCTGCTGTTCACCGGCGACGCCCTGGTCACCCACGACGGCCTGACCGGCTATACGGGGCCCACCCTGGTCTGCCGCGGTTTCACCCACGACAGTGCCGCCGCCCTGGCCGCCCTCGACCGCCTCGACGGATTGGACGCGGCCACGCTCCTGCCCGGCCACGGCCAGCCCTTCGCCGGCCGCCCGAACGCGGCGGCCCAGCAGGCCCGCCAGGCCGGCCTGCGCTGATAAACCCGCTCTTTC
>DASWUW010001287.1:0-2939 GCA_036406335.1 Trebonia sp. | reverse complement strand
CGGCGTGCTCGTACCCCGGATAACATCAGATGGATAACAAGCCGAAGGGAGGCTGGACGGGTGGGAGTTCTGCAGCGCTTCGAACGACGGCTTGAGGGCATGGTCGAGGGGACCTTTGCCCGGGTGTTCAAGTCGGAACTGCAGCCGGTCGAGGTCGCGACCAGGATCCAGCACGAGATGGACGAGCGGGCCGCCATCGTGGCCCAGGGCCGCACGCTGGTACCGAACGACTTCATCGTCGAGATCTCGCAGGCCGACGCCGAGCGGCTGGACATCCTGGTCGAGAGCCTGAGCGTGGAGCTGGCCACCCTGGCCCGGGACCACGCCACGGAGCAGGGATACTCGTTCGTGGGGCCGGTGCGCATCCGCTTCGAGGGCATTCCCGACCTGACCACTGGCATGTTCCGCATCCGGTCGGGGGTGATCCGGGGCCACACGGTGGAGGCGGGCGAGGTCCGGCAGCCGTTCAGTGACCTGCCCCGGGGCGGCAGCGGTCAGTTCCCCGGCCGGCCGAGGCTGGTCATCTCCGGGTCGCACCCGGGTACGGGCGTCGAAGCAGGCAGCACCTACGAGCTGACCACGCCGGTGACCCTGCTCGGGCGGGGCACGGACTGCGACTTGCGGATGGTTGATCCCGGCGTGTCGCGGCACCACTGTGAGCTGCGGGTAGAGGAAGGCCAGGTCGTTCTGGTCGACCTCGGTTCGACCAACGGCACGCTGGTCAACGGGCAGCCGATGCGCCGCGTGGTCCTCACCGACGGAACGACGATAACGCTGGGACGCACAACTATGGTTTTTCACCAAGACAACCGGTACTGATCAATGCCGGTCAGCTAGTTGCCAGACAGGCACCAGAAGACCGAGGAGTGACTACCCTTAGGGCAGCCAACCGACAGCGACGCAGAAGCCGAGGATCTCACCCGGAATGAACGCGCTCACCCTTACCCTGATCAGGGTGGCCTTCCTGGCCGTCCTGTGGCTCTTCGTCATCGCGGCGATCGGTGTGGTGCGCACGGACTTGCTCGGCTCGGTGACCGCGAAGGCCCGCCGGGTACGAAACCAGCCCGCCCCCGTCCCGCAGCCGCAGCCGCGGCCGCCTCGCCCGGTCAAGCCCGGCCGGGGAACCCCGCGTTTCCTGGTCGTCACCGAGGGCGCCCTGGCGGGCATGAGCATCGACCTGGCCGACCAGCAGATCACGATGGGCCGGGCCAATGACGCCACGCTCGTCCTGAACGACGACTACGCTTCGACCTACCATGCCCGGATATTTCCGCAGGACGGGCAGTGGCTCGTTGAGGACCTCGGTTCCACCAACGGCACCTACCTTGACCGACAGAAGGTGGCTAGGGCGACCCCGGTCCCGGTAGGCGTGCCGATCCGCATCGGAAAGACCGCTCTGGAACTGCGCAGATGACACTAGCCCTCAGGTACTCGGTACGGTCTGATGTCGGTCTCCTCCGGGAGGGGAACGAAGACTCGGCCTACGCCGGCCCCCACCTGCTCGCGGTGGCCGACGGTATGGGCGGCCACGCGGCCGGCGAGGTGGCCAGCGCCGCCACCATCACCACGATCGCCCCCCTCGATGTCGAAGACCCCGGCCCCGACCTGGTCGGCGCGCTCGACGACGCGGTGGCGCGGGCCAACCTGCGGCTGCAGGAGCTGATCATCTCCGACCCGGCGATCGAGGGCATGGGCACCACGCTGACCGCGCTGCTCTGGTCCGACGGCTACGCCGCCCTCTGCCATATCGGCGACTCGCGGGCCTACCTGCTGCGCGACGGCCAGTTCCACCAGATCACCCACGACCACACGCTCGTCCAGTCGCTGGTGGACGAGGGCAAGATCACCGAAGACGACGTCGCCACCCACCCGCACCGCTCGCTGCTGCTGCGGGCCCTGGACGGCCGGACCATCGCCGAGCCCGACCTGGTGCCGCTGGAGACCTACCCCGGCGACCGTTACCTGCTCTGCTCCGACGGCCTGTCCGGCGTGGTGACCGAGCTGACGCTGCACCAGACGCTCAGCTCGGTCCCGGAGCCCGACAAGGCCGCCCTGCGGCTGGTCGACCTGGCCATCAAGGGCGGCGGCCCGGACAACATCACCTGCATCGTGGCCGACGTCATCGATGCCCACAGCAGCCGGGTGCCGCCGACCTGGCAGCCGGTGTTCGCCGGCGCGGCGGCCAACGGCGCCCCGGAGGAGCTGCGCCAGCCGGCCCGGCAGAACTCGCCCGCGACCCGGGCCATGCGGCTGACCCGGACCGCTCCGCAGCCCGCCGCGCCCGCCGGGCCCGCCGGGCCCGAAGAGCCGGCGGCCGGCGTCTGGCCGTCGGGGTACCGTGACGGCTACACCGGGTCCTACGACACCAGCGGGTTTGACACGGCCGGCTACAACCGCCAGGAACCGGGCCCCCGGGAACGGGCCGGAACGCGGGACACCGCGTCGTTCGACCGGGTCGGCGGCGGCTACCCCGGGCCGGACGAAGACCTGGACGCGCCGGAGACCCGGGACCGGGTCAGGCGGCGCGGCGACCACCGGGCCGGGCCGCGCGGCGGCCACGCCGGCGAGGAGTACGACCCGCCGGGCAAGCGCCGGTGGCCGGTCGTGATGACCGTACTGGTGCTCCTGGCGCTGGTGATAGGCGGCGGCGGTTACGGCCTCTGGCGCTATAACCTGAGTCAGATCTACGTCGGCGTCTCCGGCGGCAACGTCGCCATCTTCCGCGGCAGCAACCAGAGCGTAGCCGGAATCAGCCTGTCCAGACTGGCCCAGAAGTCGACCCTGCCGGTCAGCCAGCTGGGCAGCAGCGACCGGGCCGGGGTAATCCAGACCATCTCGAAAGACAACCTGCAGGACGCGCAGTCGCTCATCGACCAGATCCTGGGCCGGGTAGCCGGCTGCCGGACGGAATGGCAAACCCTGGCCGCCTGGCCGGCCGT
>DASWUW010001286.1:0-2397 GCA_036406335.1 Trebonia sp. | reverse complement strand
TAACAGGCACCGAGTCTGCCGTATGCCGACCCGGTAACTCTCATTAGATTGAAAGGCCAGGGTCTGCTGGTTAGGCGGCGAGGGCTCGAGGCTGAGGCCGGTCTGGCCGAGGAGTGCATTGATGAGGTCAGGCCGGCGCTGAATGCTGCGAAGGCGGCTGCGGACCAGGGTCTCGAGCTCATCGAGGCTGGTAGCGGCGTGGTTTCCCAGACCGCTCTTCATGACTGGCCAGGCCCCCTCAGTCGGTTTGCCATGGTGCAGGGATCATTGGGCGGCCCGCTGCGGGCGTGCCGGTTATCGGCAGGGAGGGCTTGCTCCGGCTGGTGGAGTGAGCCGAGCGGCTGCGGGCGGGTGATCTGGGGGCGGGCGGGCCGTCGCAGGCGGTGCGGGCGCGGGAATCGTCTCTAGATGGTGGCGAAAGAAATCCCGGCAGCGGCGCTGTGGGCGTCGTTTCCGGAGGCGAACCGGAACGAGGTTTTAGGATTGCTCAGCATGGTCCTGGAACGGCTGGCGGCAGCGGCCTGCGCGGCGGAAGGGGCCGGCGATGAGCATGGTTCTGCCGGGTGAGCGCGGTGACGGCAAGATCCAGGGCTGGCACCGGGACCGCCTGGCGGTGGTGTATGTCCGGCAGTCTTCGCGTCAGCAGGTCGCTGATCACGGTTGGTCGACGCGTCTGCAGTACGGGCTGACCGAGCGGGCTGCCTCGCTGGGCTGGGCTGCCTCGAGGGTGATGGTGATCGATGAGGACCTGGGGCGGTCAGCGGCGAACGCGGCCGAGCGGCCCGGGTTCGCGCGGCTGGTCGCGGAGATCACGATGGGGCACGTGGGCCTGGTGCTCGGGCTGGAGATGTCGCGGCTGGCCCGCGCGGGCCGGGACTGGCATCAGCTGATCGAGCTGTGCTCGCTGGCCGGGGCGCTGCTGGCCGACGCCGACGGGGTCTACGATCCGAACTGGTATAACGACCGGCTCCTGCTCGGGCTGAAGGGCACGATGACGGAACTCGAGCTGCACCTGATCAGGCAGCGGATGGCCTCGGGGCGGCTGGCTAAGGCCGGCCGCGGAGAACTGGCGGTCCCGCTGCCAGCCGGGTATGTCCGCCGGCCCTTCGGCGAGGCGGCTTTTGATCCTGATGAGCAGGTCCAGGCGGTCGTCCGCCTGGTGTTCAGCGTGTTCGAGCAGCTGGGCACCGTGCACGCGGTCCTGCGGTTCCTGGTGGAGCACCAGGTTCAGATCGGGATGCGGGAGCGGTCCGGGCCCGGTAAGGGAGAGGTCGTCTGGCGGGCCCCGCACCAGCAGGGCCTGGTCAACATGCTGCGCAACCCGGCCTATGCGGGGATCTACGCATACGGGCGCAGCCGCACAGACCCGTCACGCCGGCTGCCCGGGCACGAGCATTCGGGCCGGGTGCGCCGCCCCGAGTCCGGCCAGTGGCTGGTCCGTATCGACGGTGCTCTGCCGGCCTATATCAGCGGCGGCCAGTACGAGCGCAACCAGGCGCGGCTGGCCGCCAACCGGGCCCGCGCCGAGAGCCCAGGCGCGCCGCGCGAAGGCCCCGCCCTGCTGGGCGGCCTGGTGGTCTGCGGGATCTGCGGCCACCGCCTGCAGGTGAACTACGATACGAGACCAGCCGGCAAGGACTGACCGGGCGGTACTGCTGCCTGCGCCGCCATCACACCTATGGGGAGCCGCGCTGCCAGCAGATGGCCGCGGCCTTCCTCGACCAGCACGTCGTCGCCCTGCTCTTGTCCGCGCTGGCGCCGGCCGCCCTGGAACTGTCGGTCACCGCCGCTGCGCAGGCCCAGGCCCGCCGGGATGAAGCTGACCGGATCTGGCGGCAGCGCCTGGAACGCGCGGACATCACCTGCGACCGGGCGCGGCGCCAGTACCAGCTGGCCGAACCCGAAAACCGCCTCGTGGTGCGCCAGCTCGAGCGCGAGTGGGAAGACGCACTGGCCGAACGGGCGCGCCTGGGCGAAGACTACGAGCGGCACCAGCAGCAGCGCCCGGCACGGCTGACGCCCGCCGAACTGGCGGCAATCCGCGCCCTGGCCAGCGACATCCCAGCCCTGTGGGCCGCGCCGGCGACCACCGTCGCCGACCGCAAGCGGCTGCTGCGCGCCGCCGTCGAGTCCGTCCAGGTCACCGCCGAAGGCGCGACCGAGCGCGTGCACGCTGCCGTCACCTGGGCCGGCGGCCACCAGACCCACGCCGACCTGGCCCGCCCGGTCGCCCGGGTCGACCAGCTGTCGTACTGCCCGGCGCTGACCGGGCGGATCACGGCACTGGCCGCCCAGGGCCTGGGCGGCGCCGCGATCGCCGGCCAGCTCGCGGCCGAGGGCTTCCGCACCCCGCACCTGCACGAACGCTTCCACGACGGCGAGATCCAGCAGCTCATC
>DASWUW010001285.1:0-1741 GCA_036406335.1 Trebonia sp. | reverse complement strand
CGAGGATCACCGACGGGGTGCCCCGGTGGGCCGCGACAGTGCTCAGGGCCTGGTCGATCTGCTTGATGTCGTGCCCGTCGATCTCGAGCACCAGCCAGCCGAACGCACGGAAGCGAGCAGCGTAGGCGGCCGCGCCGCGGCCCGGCCGGGCGGGACCGCGGGGGCCGGGCCGGTTCACGTCCACGATCGCGGTGAGGTTGTCCAAGCCGGAATCAGACGCGTGCTCGGCCGCCTCCCAGACCGCCCCCTCGGACAGCTCGCCGTCTCCGCACAGCACCCACACCCGGTAGGGCAGCTTGTCCAGGCGCTGGCCGGCCAGGGCCACGCCCACGCCGACCGGCAGCCCCTGGCCGATCGAGCCGGCGGCGACGTCGACCCACGGCAGCCGCGGGGTGGGGTACCCCTCCAGGCGGCTGCGCACCCGGCGGTAGGTGAGCAGCTCGACCTCGCCGATCGCGCCGACCGCCCGCAGCATCGAGTAGTACAGCGGGGACGCCTGGCCCTGGGCGAAGATCAGGTGGTCGTTGCCGGGAGCGTCCGGGTTGGTGAAGTCGTAGCGCAGGTGGCGGGCGAGCAGCACGGCCATCAGGTCCGCCGCCGACAGGGAGGATGCCGGGTGCCCGGACGACGCGGCCGCGCTGCAGCGTACGGAGTCGACCCGCAGCTGCTGGGCGACTTCGTGCAGGGACCGTGTGACGTCTTGCTCGAGCAACAACGCTCGGCTCATCGGTGCCTCCCTGGTCTCGTATACCTTCCGCTGCCCCCGACGTGGGCCGCTACACCCCTTCACGGGGGAGTTATCCCCTCTCACCGGGGTCGCGGCGGAGAAAAGGGCCAGGCCGGGAGGGCGGAAGCGGCCGCCTTTCGCCGCCTATCCGGCGAAAGGCGGGCGGGAATGCGAATGGGCCGCCGGTGTCACGCTGGAACACCGGCGGCCCATTCGCGGCGCTGCCGTCAAGGCGGCGGCCAACCCAGAGGGGGCGGGTTAGCGCAGCGGAGCCGGGTTAGCGCCGCACGCGACGGCGGCGGCGGCTCGAGGTGGTGGAGCGGCGGCGGCTGCGGGTCACGTAGCGGCGGTTGCGCGGGTGGGAGACCACGGCGATCAGCAGCGCCGCGACCACCACGGAGACGATGAAGGTGATGATGAGGTGGCCGGCGCCGAGAATCGCGGCGGTGACGATCCCGCCGACCAGCGCGCCGACGATGCCGAACAGCAGCGTCAGCGCGATGCCGATGCGCTGGCGGCCCGGTACGAGCAGATGACCAAGGATGCCGATCACCGCTCCGATGATCAGCCAAACGATAATGGCAGAAATTGTCATAATTACTGGCTACCCGGGGCCGGTGCTTTCATTCGCGTAACCGGCGAGCGGAGCGGGGAAACGGGCCCGTTCGGGATAAAAATGCGAAGGCCCGCCCGGGGGGGCGGGCGGGCCAACGCGGCAGAAGCAGCGAACTGCCTCTGGGTTTTTACGAAACCGGCTTGAGGTGCAGGAGCACTACCTCGTCGCTGCCGGTGCCGGGGCCGTTGTTGGTGCCCGAGGGCTGGCCGCTCTCGTACGGGTCGGACTGGCTGGGCCAGCCGGTGAAGTGCTTCGAGGTGCGCTCGAACCAGTCCGCCGCCGTGGTGGTCGGGATGACCGGCAGGTTGTCGGCCACGAACTTCTCGATCGGGGCCATGTCGGCCTGCTGCTGGGGGACGGTCTGGTCGGCGTTCAGCTTGGCCAGCTCGGCGTCGACG
>DASWUW010001284.1:0-9051 GCA_036406335.1 Trebonia sp. | reverse complement strand
AGGGCGCGCCAGCGCCGCCGGGTGATCAGGATCGCCAGCGTGATCCCGATGATGTACCCGAGGGCGTAGAAGTGAACGTCGAGCGGGCCGAGGTGAAAACTGCTGATCGACGGGCTCGGAATGAACTGCGGCAGCGCGCCGGTGCCATGCGCCATGGCCTGAGACTACCGCGTGGCTCTGGTTACCGGGGGCCGCAAAAGGGTTACCGGGGGCCGCAAAAGGCAACGGACCGCCCGAAGTCCCGGCGCCGCGGGGAAGACAGACCCTACGCTTACTACCGAGCGAGACCGAACCATAGCAATGGGGAGTCAAATTCTCGCGACGGACCGTCACTGGGGCGAGGGTGAGGGCAATGGTTACTGAGGGGCGCTGGCTGTGCCGGACGGCGCGGGGGGCGTGGCCCGATCGTAATCCGGTACGCCGCGGCACCGACCGTCTGGAGGCCTACCTGCTGGCGGGCCTGCTGGCGGCGGCGGCCCTGGTGATGCCGCTGGCCGCGGCCGCGGCCGGCCACGCCTCCTACCTGGGGGCGCTGCACATCCGGCAGCAGCAGCTGGCCACCCGGCACCCGGCGCGGGCGGTGCTCACCCAGGGCGCGGCCGCGGTCAGCGGGTACGCGGTCACCACCGTGGTCCCGGCCCCCGTTACCTGGACCTCGGCCGACGGGACGCGCCGGTCGGGTCAGGTGCCGGTCTGGGCGGGCAGCCGGGCCGGCAGCGCGGTCACGGTGTGGACCGACCGCAGCGGCTACCTGGTCAGCCCGCCGCTGGAGGTTTCCGAGCTGGCGGGCGAGGCCGACGCGGCTTCGATCGGTGCGGTCGCCGGGGTCGCGGCGGCCTGCGCGGCCCTGGCGGTGGCCACCCGGCAGTTGCTGAACCGCCGCCGGATGGCCGCCTGGGACGCCGACTGGCTCGCTAGTGCGCGGGCGTGGAACCGTCAGAGCTGGCAGTAACAGCGGTAGCCGGCGAGACGACGACCGGCGCCTCGAGCAGGCTCAGGCTCGCCGAGCGGTCGGCCCGGCCCGCCAGCCGGTAGACGTCGGTCCCGTCCACCGTCTCCCGCTCCAGGAGCAGGGCGACGAGCGAGTCGAGCTCGGGCCGGTGTGACTTAAGCAGCTCGACGGCCCGCTCCTCGGCCTGCCGCAGCAGCTTGGAGACCTCGCCGTCGATGGCCGCCTGGGTCGCCTCCGCGTAGGGACGGCTGGACATGCCGGGGCCGCCGCCGCCGAGGAACACCGAGCCGCCCTCGGGGTACCCCACCGGCCCGAGGACCGGTGACATGCCGAACTCGCGGACCATCTTGGTCGCCAGGTCGGTGGCGCCGGCCAGGTCGTTGCCCGCGCCGGTCGAGCCCTGGCCGAGCACGACCAGCTCGGCGGCCCGGCCGCCGAGGCGGACGGCGAGCGAGTCGTACAGGTAGTCCTCCCCGTACATGTGCCGCTCGACCAGCGGCAGCTGCTCGGTGACGCCGAGGGCCTGGCCGGCCGGCAGGATCGTCACCTTCGCGACCGGGTCGGCGTTCTCAGACAAGGCCGCCACCAGCGCGTGTCCCGACTCGTGGACCGCGACGGCGTGCTTCTCCTCCGGGAGCAGTACGTTCGAGCCTTCCCGGCGGCCGAGGATAATCCGGTCCCGCGCCGCGCTGAAGTCGCCGGCGGTGATCACGTCCCGGCTTTCCCGCACCGCGAAGATGGCCGCCTCGTTGTCCAGGTTGGCCAGGTCGGCGCCGGAGAAGCCGGGTGTTCCCCGGGCGACCACGTTGAGGTCCACGTTCGGGGCCAGCTTCTTGGTCTTGGTGTGCACGCGCAGGATCGCCTCGCGCTCGCTGACGTTGGGCAGCGGGATCGTCACCTGGCGGTCGAACCGGCCCGGGCGCAGCAGCGCCGGGTCGAGGACCTCGGGCCGGTTAGTGGCGCCGAGGACCACGATGCCCATGGTCGGGTCAAAGCCGTCCATCTCGGCCAGCAGCTGGTTGAGGGTCTGCTCCCGCTCGTCGTTGGCGACGACCGCGCCCTGCCCGGCCCGGCGCTGGCCGATCGCGTCGATCTCGTCGATGAAGATGATGGCGGGCGACCGCTTGCGCGCCTCGCTGAACAGGTCGCGGACCCGGGCCGCGCCCACGCCGACGAACATCTCCACGAAGCTCGAGCCCGCGACCGAGAAGAACGGCACGCCCGCCTCGCCCGCCACCGCCCGGGCCAGCAGGGTCTTGCCGGTCCCGGGGGGGCCGATCATGAGCACGCCGCGCGGCACCACGGCTCCGGCCCGGGAGTAACGGTCCGGGTTGCGCAGGAAGTCGACGACCTCGCTGATCTCCGACTTCGCGCCGTCGTAGCCGGCCACGTCGGTGAAGCGGGTGGAGGGCCGCTCCTCGTCGAACACCTTGGCCCGCGACCGGCCGACGCCGAGGATGCCCTGCATCTGGCCGGCGGCGCCGCGCGACAGGCGCCTCCAGAACCAGATCAGCAAGATGAACGGGCCGATGACGAAGACCCAGCTCAGCACTTCGCTGCCAAACCCCGGGGCGGACGTGGAGCTGGTGATCGCGACCCCGTTGTCCTGCAGTTCGGTCAGCAGGGCCTGGCTGGCCTGCGGCGGGATGACCACGGTGTAGTTGGTCCCGTTGGTCAGGGTGCCGCTGCTGGTCCCGCCCGACTGGGCGATGGTGACCGTCTTCACCGAGTGCTTGGTGACATCGGTGAGCCACTGGGAGTAGGTGAGCGAGGTCTGCGACGCCCCGTGCAGCGCGGGCAGGTAGAGCCAGAGGAGAACCGCGATCATCAGCGCCCCCGGCAGCAGCCAGTGCCGCCAGCGCGGCGGCGGGGGCGGGGGCGGCTTCCCGGGACCCGGCTTGTCACCGGGCGGCGGGGGTGTTGCTTGCTTGCTCATCCCGGACCTGCTCTCCTGCGCTATCCACAGCGGCTGCGCCTACGCTTTAGTTAACGCACCGCGATTGCCGCCTCTTCCGGCACTGGCCGGCGCTCAGGAAGCTCACAGCGAACACGGGCCGCAGCCGGGCTTATCGTAGCCGGGCCTAGCGGACGGGGACGCCGGGGGCGCCGGCGGCGATGAGCATCGCCGCCGCGCCGCGGACGACGCAGCGGAGCGGGTCCTCGGCCACCAGCACGCCGATCCCGGCTTCCCCCGAGATCCGGTCGGCCAGACCGGGCAGCAGCGCACCGCCGCCGGAGAGCCGGACCTGCCCGCGCACCACGTCCTCGGCCAGGCCCGCGGGAATGTCGGAGAGCACGTCCTGCACGCAGGCGCCGATGGCCGCCACGACCGGCTCGAGCGCACCCGCCACCAGCTCCGCGGGCACCTTCTCAATGCGCGGGGTGCGGCGCGCGGCGTCGAGGCCGACCGCTTCGGCCCAGCCGCCGGGGCCGCCGGTAAGGCCGAGCTCGGTCTTCAGCTGCCGGGCGGCCCGCTGGCCGAGGATCATCCCCAGGCCCGACCGGGCCGCGCTGATGATCGCCTCGTCCATCGCGTTGCCCGCCATGCGCAGGCTCTGCGCGCGCACCACCCGCCAGCCCGCCACGGCCGCGACCTCGGTCGTGCCGCCGCCCACGTCCACCACGAACCCGCCCGCCCCCGCGCTCAGGTCGAATCCGGCGCCCGCGGCCGCCGCCACCGGCTCGTCCACCAGCTCGACCACGCAGCGCGGGCGGCGGGTGCCGAAGGCGGCGGCCACCGACCGGCGCTCGACCCAGGTCGCGCCGCCGGGCACGCACACCACCACGCGCCGCTTGAACGGCCCGCTCAGCACCCCGGCTTTACCCAGGAACCGGTGCAGCAGCTCCGCGGTCGCGTCCAGGTCGGCGATCACGCCGTCGCGCAGCGGATGGACGACCCGGATGCCCTTGGGCTCTTTGTCCGCGAGGGCGTCGGCCGCGGCTCCGATGGCGGCGACCGAGCCGGCCGTGTCGTCGATCGCTATCGCGGTCGGTTCTTCGAGTACCAGTCCGCGACCCTCGACCCAGACCAGCGTGTTGACCGTTCCCAAGTCAATCGCGACGCTTCCCCTGCTGAGCATCGTCGGCCACCTCTAGTCCGCTCAAGATCGCACCAGTTTGCGCGGCTACCACAGTAGAGCCAAGCAAACCCGCGGCACGGGAAAGCCCGCTTCAGCCGCCTTCCGGCGCCCCGGCCAGGTGACTCATCTCACTTTTTGTGACTGGCGGTGACCGATAGTGACATGACAACGTTGAGTAAGAAAATAACTACAGGAAAATCGTGAGAACCTTCCGGCCCCTTCTGACGTTTTATTCAGTAACCGAGCGGCTCAGCCACAAGGTTCGCGGTCTTAACTGGCTGCGACGGCCGCTCAACCGTTTGATTCGAGATCGCACGAAATACGACAAGGCTGGTGCAGAGGAACCCATTTGTTCACTACGATCAGGGAGGGGCAAGATGATAACTCACGCGAGCCGGGTCGTAGGGGACCGCGCAGCGCCGGACGGGGAGAACGACGGGGACATGAGTGCCGTAATTGACCTAGCGCACGCGCTGCAGCTAGAGCTGGAGTACCAGGCGACGCCGGACGGCAAGGCCACCGTCCGGGTATCCGGCGAGCTCGACATCGCTACCGCCGACCAGGCCTACACCTACCTGCGTAACGTGGTGGACAGCCAGGACGGTCCCGTGATGATGAACTTGTCCGGGCTCACCTTCTGCGACGCGGCCGGCCTCGGGGTGCTGGCCCGGGTCGCCGGGCACGCGCGGCGCGCAGGCCGCTCGGTCAAGCTGACCGCGGCCCGCCCCTCGCTGGTGCGGATCATGCGCATCACCGGCATGGACGACACCTTCCCGGAAGTCCGCAAGCCCGCGTCCGCCCTCATCTCCCTGCCCATTCAGGCCCCGGCGGGCAGCCTGAACTAGGGATTGGCGGGCCGCCCCGCCGGGTGCCGCGGGCCCATGGTGAGATGCCGCCCAGGGGCGTTAAATAGGACTTGCGATCAGTACGGCGCCGCGAGGCGTGCCGACGCAGAGACGCGGAGGATCTTTTCATGGCTGACGATCTGGACGACGCGACCGACGAGAGCTCGGAATCCTCGGAGGCGCTCATCGCGGTCCACTGGCGGGACGAAGGCTACTACCCGCCTCCGGCGGCGTTCGTCGCGCAGGCCAACGCGTCCGATCCGGCGATCCGGGAGCAGTTCACCGAGGACAAGTTCCCGGACAGCTTTACCGCCTACGCCGACCTGCTCACCTGGTTTAAGCCGTGGGACACGGTGCTTGACACCTCCGACGCGCCGTTCTGGAAATGGTTCTCCGGCGGCGAACTGAACGCCTCCTACAACTGCGTGGACCGGCACCTGGCCGACAAGGCCAACAAGGCGGCCCTGATCTGGGTGCCCGAGCCGGAGAACGAGACCCACCAGGTAATCACCTACCGGGAGCTGTACGTCCGGGTCAACGAGTTCGCCGCGGTCCTGAAGGACCTGGGGCTGAAGGCGGGCGACCGCATCACGTTCCACCTGCCGATGGTCCCCGAGCTGCCGGTCGCCATGCTGGCCGCCGCCCGGCTCGGCATCGTCCACTCGCAGGTGTTCGCCGGGTTCTCCGGCACCGCGGCCGGCCACCGGATCGCCGACTCCGGTTCCACCGTGCTGGTGACCATCGACAGCTACTACCGCAGCGGCGACCTGCTCGACCACAAGGTCAAGGCGGACGAGGCGGTCGAGGCGGCGGCGAAGGAAGGGCAGCCGGTCGACAAGGTCCTGGTCTTCCGCCGCACCCAGGGTCAGTACTCGGCCAAGACTCCGATGGTGGAGGGCCGGGACGTCTTCGTCGACGACCTGCTGGCGGCGCACCGGGGCGAGATCGTGGAGCCGGCCCGCCTGCAGGCGACCGACCCGCTGTTCCTGATGTACACCAGCGGCACCACCGGCCGCCCGAAGGGCTGCCAGCACTCCGTCGGCGGCTACCTGTCCTACGTGGCGGGCACGTCGAAGTACTACCAGGACATCCACCCGGACGACACCTACTGGTGCCTGGCCGACATCGGCTGGATCACCGGCCACTCCTACATCGTCTACGGACCGCTTGCCCTCGGCACCACCAGCGTGATCTACGAAGGCACCCCGAACTACCCGGACGCCGCCCGCCCGTGGCGGATCGCCAAGCAGCTCGGGGTGAACATCTTCCACACCTCACCCACGTCGATCCGGATGCTGCGCAAGGTCGGCCCGGACGAGCCCGCCAAGTACGACTACCACTTCGAGCTCATGGCCACGGTCGGCGAGCCGATCGAGCCCGCGGTCTGGCGCTGGTTCTACGAGAGCGTGGGCAAGGGCGAAGCCGTCATCGTAGACACCTGGTGGCAGACGGAAACCGGCGGCTTCCTCGGCTCCACGCTGCCCGGCATCGACCCGGCTAAGCCGGGCTCGTGCGGCCCGGCGGCGCTCGGCATCCTCCCGGTCATCCTGGACGAGGACGGCCACGAGGTGCCCGCGGGCAGCGGCAAGGCCGGCAACATCGTCATCCGCAACCCCTGGCCGGGCGTCTTCCAGACCATCTGGGGCCAGCGCGACCGGTTCGTCTCGACCTATTACGCCAAGTACAACAAGGACCCCAAGTCCACCGACTGGCACGACTGGCCGTACTTCGCCGGCGACGGCGCCACCCAGGCGGCCGACGGCTACTTCCGGATCCTGGGCCGGGTCGACGACGTGATCAACGTGGCCGGCCACCGGCTCGGCACCAAGGAGCTGGAGTCGGTCGCGCTCACGGTCAACGAGATCGCCGAGGCCGCCGCGGTTCCGGTGGTGGACGAGGTCCGTGGTCGCGTGGTGGAGATGTACGTCTCGCTCAAGCCCGGCTTCGACCCCTCCCCCGAGATCGAGGCGAAGGTCAGGGACGCCATCGTCACCGACATCGGCAAGATCGCCCGGCCCAAGAACATCTGGATCGTGCCCGACATGCCGAAGACCAGGTCGGGCAAGATCATGCGCCGGGTGATCGCCGCGACCTCGAACTTCACCGATACCGGCGACATCACTACCCTGGCCAACCCCGAGATCGTGGAGAAGATCCGCGAGCAGGTCCAGTCGGCCAAACGGGCCAAGGGCGAGGCCCCGCCCGAGCTGTCCGACGCCGAAAAGGAAGAGATCAAGACCTTCGGCAGCGAGTAAGGCGCCTCAGTCCCGCGAGCCCGCGCGCGCCCCGGTCCGCGGACCACGACATCCGCCAGCCCGCTAACGAGTGGATTTCCGGCATCGCGTGGGTTCTGGGGGACCAGGATCCCCCAGAACCCACGCGGTAACGGCCCACGCCTCCGGCGTGGGCCTCCCCGCCCGCTGAAGCCAGCCGTAGAGCAGGATAGGTCGCGGGACGGGGCAGCAGCCTGACTGCCCGCCGCCAGCGGAACGGGAGCAGCAGATGAGCGAGCCGGCCAGCGTCTACGCCCTGCTGGCGGACGGACGGACGGCCGAGATCAGGCCGGCCACCCGGGCGGACTTCGCCGCGGTCAAGGCCATGCACGAGGCGATGTCGCCCAACAACGCCTACCTGCGCTTCTTCAGCCTCAGCAGGCTCGCCGCCGAGCAGGAGGCCCGGCGCGTCACCCGGGACCCGGGACCCGACCACGCCGCGCTGCTCGCGCTCTTCGGCGGCCAGGTCGTCGGGCTGGCCAGCTTCGAGCGGGCGCGGAACGACAGCAAGACGGCGGAGGTCGCCTTCGCCGTCTCCGACACCATGCACCACCAGGGGATCGCGACGCTGCTGCTCGAGCACCTGGTGTCGCTGGCCCGGGCCCGGCAGCTGGAGGCGCTCACCGCCGAGACCCTGCAGGAGAACACCGGCATGCTCCGGGTCTTCTCCGCCGCGGGCCTGCCCGTGGTCGCCGCGCGCGAGGACGGCGTGGTGGGCATCACGATCCCGCTGCCTCCGGACGACGCCGGCCGCCAGCTGGAGGACTACCTGGACACGGTCGCGGTCCGGGAACGGTCGGCCAGCGTGGCCAGCCTGCGGCCGGTGTTCGCGCCCCGGTCGGTCGCGGTGATCGGGGTGAGCAGGCGAACCGGGACCGTCGGCCGGTCGGTGCTGGACAACATCCGGGCCGGCGGCTACCGGGGCCCGCTCTACGCGGTTAACGCCAGCGCCGGAACCGCGCAGATCGGCGGCGTCCCCTGCTTTCCCGACGTAGCCAGCCTGCCCGAGACACCCGACCTGGCGGTGCTGGCGGTGCCGCCGCCCGCGGTCACCGCGACCGCGGAGGCCTGCGGCCGCCGCGGGGTGCGCGGCCTGGTCGTGCTGACCGCCGCCGTCGACGCGCCGGCGGGCGCCGCCCTGCTCGCCGTCTGCCGCCGGTACGGGATGCGGCTGGTCGGCCCCAACTGCTTTGGCATCGCCGTCCCGTCGACCGGACTCGACGCGACGTTCGCGGCGGCCACCCCCGCGGCGGGCAGCGTCGGCCTGGTCATGCAGTCCGGCGGCATCGGCTTCGCGATGGTGGACCACCTCACCCGGCTCGGGATCGGCATCTCCTCGTTCGCCTCGGTCGGCAACAAACTCGACGTATCCAGCAACGACCTGCTGATGTGGTGGGAGCAGGACGGCCAGACCCGGGTCGCGGTGCTCTACATCGAGTCGTTCGGCAACCCGCGCAAGTTCGGGCGGACCGCGCGCCGGGTCGGGCTGAAGATGCCGGTGCTGACCGTCCACGCCGGGCGCAGCGAAGCCGGCCAGCGCGCCGCGGCGTCGCACACCGCGGCCGCCGCTACCCCGCTGGTTACCCGGGAGGCGCTGTTCGACCAGGCGGGCATCATCGCCACCCCGAGCTTCGGCGAGCTGATGGGGGCGACCGCCCTGCTCGCCACCCAGCCGGCTCCCGCCGGGCGGACGGTGGCGGTCGTGTCCAACGTCGGCGGGGCCGGCGTACTCGCCGCGGACGCGTGCACCGACCTCGGGCTCAGCGTGCACCACCCGGGCGGGGCGACGCTGCGGCGGCTGCGCGGCCTCATCCCCGACGGCGGCTCGGTCGACGGACCGGTGGACACCGCCGCGACGGTCTCGGCGGACGCGTTCCGGCAGGTGCTGGAGGCGGTGGGCG
>DASWUW010001283.1:0-2871 GCA_036406335.1 Trebonia sp. | reverse complement strand
CCGGTGACCCCGAGCCAGCTGGCGCCGTTGGCCAGCGCCGCCGCGGCCACCAGCTCCGCGCCGTGGCCGAACCCGTCGGCCTGCACCACCGCCATGATCGCGCCGCCGGTCTGCGCGGCGAACAGCCGCGTGTTCGCGCCGACCGCCGCCGGGTCGATGGACAGCTGGGCGCCGGACCGGTCCGCCGCCGGAGCCGCGGCCGCGGCGGGCAGCGCGTCCAGTGCGTCCAGTGCGGAACGGGCCGGGCGGACTTCGCGGCCGTCACCGTCACCGGTACCGCGCGCCTGCCGCCGGGTAAGCAACATCGTCATACCAGTGACGCTACGGGCCGGCGGTCTCCGCCCGCCTCGGCCGCAAGTACCGAAGGCCGGACCCTAGGTACGGTTCACCGGTACCAGGGCAGACGGCCGCTGCCGTAACCGGGTGCTGCTTTCCAAACCGACGAACGCGCGGTCCGCGTGCCGCCACTGCCGCGTCACCCGCAGCCCGGCGTCCTCGGCGGCCGCCAGCAAGGCGGCGGTGCCCATCCGGGCCCAGGGGAAAACCGGGCCGCGCCGGCCGTCGGGATGTTCGAGCCGTGCGGTCAGCTGCTCGTCGACATTGCCGGGCTCCGCTTCGACCAGGACCTGGCCGCCGGGCGCCAGCAGCTGGGCGCAGCGGTAAAGCAGCCGGGAGGGCAGGCCGCCGATGCCGATGTTGCCGTCCGCCAGCAGCACGGTCGCCCAGCGGCCCTGCCCGGGCAGGGGATCGAACACCGAGCGGTGCAGGGCGGGCGCCCCGGCCTGCTGCACCCGGGCCACCGCGGCCCGCGAGATGTCCACCCCCAGCGCCGGAATTCCCCGCTCGGTCAGCGCCACGGTCAGCCGCCCGGGGCCGCAGCCGACGTCAAGGACCGGACCGCGGCAGTGCCGGAGCAGTTCTTCGTCGGCGGCATCGGGCGACCCGCACCAGCGGGACACCAGCAGCGGGAGCCCGCGGCCGTCCGCCGTCCGCAGGACCAGCACCTCGGCCTGCTCGTCGAGTGCCTCCTCGTACAGGGCGATCGCCCCGGTCATCATGCCGTTTCCCGCAGACCGCAGTCGGCCCCGGTCAGCCCGGCCGCGAATTCGCGGGCCCGCGCCGCGAAGCGGCTCTGCGGCACCTGGCGGGCCACGGCCACGGCATCCGCCGCCGTGTCCACGTCCCGCAGCCGGGGCAGGTCGGCGACGCGCAGCCCGGCCGCGACCAGCCGGGCCCGCTGAACGGCGCCGGTGCCCGATGTCGACATGGGGACGCCGCGCAGCAGGGCGGGATCCGGCTCGCGCAGGCCGAGCGCCCAGAACCCGCCGTCGCTGGCCGGCCCGAAGACGGCGTCGGCCGCCTCCCAGTCCACGGTCAGGAGGCCGGGGGTGACCTGCGGCGTGTCCATGCCGATCAGCAGGGCCGGGCCCTGGACTGCGGCGAAGGCGCTGGCCAGGCGTTCGTCGAGCGGGCCGCCGCACTGCGGCACGACGTCGAAGCCGGGCGGCAGCCAGGGTCCTGGCCTGCCGTCCAGTACCAGCACCCGCCGCCGGGCGGGCACCGTCAGCACGGTGTGCAGCGTGTCGGCGAGTGCGGCCTCGGCCAGCGCGGCGGCCTGCTCGTGGGTGTACGGCGGTACCAGCCGGGTCTTGACCCGGCCGGGGACGGGCTGCTTGGCGATGACCAGCAGGGTGGTAGCCAGATCGGGTGTTGCGGCGGTCACCGGGCGAGTACCTGGCTCATGTCCCGCACGGTGCGCACGCAGCCGCCCACAGTGCCGGTCACCTTGGACTTCCCGATCCGCGGCAGGTAGTCCACCTCGACCTCGGACACCCGCCAGCCGGCCGCCGCGGCGTTCATGACCATCTCCAGCGGGTACCCGAACCGCCGGTCGGCGAGGTTGAGGCCGAGCAGCGCCTCGCGGCCCGCCGCGCGCATCGGTCCCAGGTCACGGATCCCCAGCCCAGTGCGGCGGCGGACCCGCCGGGCCAGCTCCCAGTTGGCCGCCCGCGCCGTCAGCGGCCAGGCGTCGCGCTGCCGGGTGCGCCGGCGGCCGAGGACCAGGTCGGCCTGGCCGGCGAGCAGCGGGGCGGTCAGCCGGGGAAACTGCCGCGGGTCGAGGGTGGCGTCACAGTCGCAGAAGCACACCAGGTCGGAGGTCGCCGCCAGCAGGCCTGCGTGGGCGGCGGCCCCGAAGCCCCGGGCCGACTCCAGCACGACCGTCGCGCCGAGCGACCGCGCGACCTCGCCCGACCCGTCCGTGGAGCAGTTGTCGACGACGATCGGCCGGAAGCCGGCGGGCATCCGGTCGATAATCCAGGGCAATGCCTGCGCCTCGTTCAGACACGGCAAGATAACGTCCACGGTCATGGCTGCGACCGTATTACGGATGACGAGCGCGCGACGCCCTAAGATCTTACGAAATGCAGAACTCGTCTAGAAGCACAAGCTCCGAGTGGTCAAACCTAATTTCTTCCCCCGGCGGGCGCGGTATTTATGACAATCCGAGGAAATATCTTCTATTTATGCCGAATGCGCGTCTGACTGTTCTCACGTCGGTCGGCGGTTCTTAGACTCGGGTCGTGGACGCGCGCATTCTCGTTGTCGAAGATGACCTGACCGTGGCGGAGGTGGTCGTGGACTACCTGCGCCATGCCGGCCTGGAGCCCCGGCACGCGGTGGACGGTCGTACCGCCCTGGAGATGGCCGCGGCCTGGCGGCCCGACCTGGTCGTGCTCGACCTGATGCTGCCGGGGGTCAGCGGGCTGGAGGTATGCCGGCGCCTGCGCGAGGAGCAGGGCGCCGGGATGCCGCTGCCGGTGATCATGCTGACCGCGCACGGCGAGGAGAGCGACCGCGTGGCCGGGCTGG
>DASWUW010001282.1:0-1557 GCA_036406335.1 Trebonia sp. | reverse complement strand
CGCTTCGCCGAGGTGACCGCCGCCCTGTGGGAGCGGGGCGTGATCCCCGATTTCCGGCCGCCGGACGGGATCCGGATCGGCCTGTCCCCCCTCAGCACCAGCTTCGCCGAGCTCGAGCGCGGGGTCGCGGCTATCGCGGCCGAGCTGCGCGCCCGCGCCGGCTAGGCCGGCGGCAGCCGGACCAGCGTCAGGAAGAAGTCGTCGATCTGCCGGATCGCCGTGATGAAGTGCTCGAAGTCCACCGGCTTGCTCACGTACGCGTTGGCGTGCAGCTTATAGCTGCGCAGGATGTCTTCTTCGGCCTGCGAGGTGGTCAGTATGACCACCGGGATCATCAGCAGCTCGGGGTCCTCCTTCAGCTGGGCCAGCACCTCGAGGCCGCTGACCCGGGGGAGGTTGACGTCGAGCAGGATCAGGCCCGGCCGCGGGGCATCGGCGAAGGGACCGGTCCGGCGCAGGAACTGCAGCGCCTGCTCCCCGTCGGTCACCACGTGCAGCCGGTTGCGGATCTTGTAGAACTCAAAGGCTTCCCTGGTCATCAGGACGTCGCCCTCGTCATCCTCCACCAGCAGCACGTCTACCAAGTTGCCGCCCTCTCCGTCAGTCACGGGTCTCCTTGTCATCAGTCAGTGCGCGGTCTCCGGTCACCACGAGATCCCCGGTTACCGCGCGGTCTCCGGCCACCGCGGGATCCCTGGTTACCGCGGGCAGGGTAAAGCGGAACCGGGCGCCCTCGGTCACGCTGGTATCGAGCCAGATCCGGCCGCCCGAGTACTCGACGATCTTCCGGCACATGGCCAGGCCGATGCCGGTACCCGGGTAGGTGGCCCGGTCGTGCAGGCGCTGGAAGATGAGGAAAATGCGCTCGGCGTACTGCGGCTCGATGCCGATCCCGTTGTCGCTGACCGAGAACGACCAGAACTCGCCGTCCCGCTCGGCCGCGATGGCGATGCGCGGCGGCTGGCCGCCCCGGAACTTCAGCGCGTTGCCGATGAGGTTCTGGAAAACCGCGCTCACCAGCGCGGGCTGGGCGCGAACGGACGGCAGCGGCCCGGCCTCGATCACCGCCCCGGCCCCGGCGATCTGCGCCGACAGGTTGGCCTGGGCCCCGGCCAGGGCCGCGTCGCACTCCGTCAGGGCGAGGTCGGTTCCGGTCCGGCCTACCCGGCTGAACGTGAGCAGGTCGTTGATCAGTACCTGCATCCGCTTGGCCCCGTCCACCGCGAAATCGATGTACTGGTCGGCCCGCTCGTCCAGCTGGCCCCCGTAGCGGCGCTGCAGCAGCTGGCAGAAGCTGGTCACCTTGCGCAGCGGCTCCTGCAGGTCATGCGACGCCACGTAGGCGAACTGCTCCAGTTCGGCGTTGGAGCGCTGCAGCCCGGCCGCGCGGGCCGCCAGTGCGTCGTTCGCCTCCTGTACCGCCGACAGTTCCAGCAGGATGCGTACCCGCATGATGTTCACGTCGGCGGCCAGCTCGCGGATCTCCCGCGGCCCGGTCCGGGCCACCTCGTGGCCGAAGTCGCCGTCGGCGACGCGCCGCGCTTCGGCGGCCAGCAC
>DASWUW010001281.1:0-7184 GCA_036406335.1 Trebonia sp. | reverse complement strand
AGAAGTCGGGCCAGGCGGCGAAGACCGCCCACAGCCCCGCGGCGAGCGCGAACGCGGCGGCCCGGCGGCCGCCCGGCCCGCTCCGGGCCCCCGCGCTGACCGCCAGCGCGAGCCCGGGGGCGAGCCACACCCAGTGATGGTCCCAGCTGATCGGCGAGACCAGCAGCGCGGTCAGCGCGCAGGCCAGGAGGCCCGCCAGCGGGTGCCCGCCCCGGTACAGGACGGCGGCCGCGGCCAGGCCGGCCAGGGCGGCCAGCAGCGCCAGGACGAGCCAGGGCCGGCCGGCCCCGGCCACGCTCCCGGCGAGCCTGGTCAGCAGGCCGCGCAGCGACTGATTGGGCTGCCCGCCGACGAACCCGGTCCGGCCCGCCCGCAGGAAGTCGCCGCGCAGCCACCAGGTCGCCGACGCCGACGGCAGCGCGGCGAAGCCCGCCGCGACGGTCGCCGCGAACGCGGCCGCGGCCACCGCGGCCTGCCGGAAACGCCCGGTCAGCAGGAGGTAGACGATGAAAAGCAGCGGCACCAGCTTGATCCCGGCCGCCAGGCCGGTCGCCGCGCCCTTCCAGCGCCGCCCGTCCGGCTGGCACAGGTCCCAGGTGACCAGCGCCATCAGCACCAGCTCGACCTGGCCGAGGAACAGGGCCCGCTGCACCGGCTCGGTCCACAGCGACAGCCCGGCCACCAGCAGGGCGGCGCCCCGGCGGGACGTTCCGGGCCAGCCCAGGGCGCCGAACGCGACCGCGACGGTGCCGTACAGCGCGAGCACGGAGACCACGGTGACCGCCGTCATCGCGGTGGCGAACGGGAGCGCGCGCCCCGCGGCGAACAGCAGCGCCGCGAACGGCGGGTAGGTGAACCGGATACCCGGGTGGCCGTCGTAGGTCCAGGAGTAGAGGCGGCCGGGATGAGCCAGTGCCTGCCCCGCGCCCCCGAGGTAGACCTGGAGGTCGAAGCCCTTGAGCGTCGCGGCCAGCGGGTGCGCCGCGATCGCCGCGACGTACGCGGCGGCCGCGGCGACGCCGGCGCCCGCGGCCGCCAGTCCCGCGTCTGCTCGCATGCGCGGAGCCTATTGCATACGCAGGGTGACCTATCTGTTACTTAAGGTACTTGGCTAGACTTTGCCTCACCGCCGGAGAGACGAGGAAGTCATGTCGGAGCACCTGGAAATCGAGCAGAAATTCGACGTGGGCGAGGGCTTCACCCGCCCCTCCTTTGACGGCCTGGCCGGTTTCAGCGCCGACCCGCCGGTGCTGCACCGCCTGTCCGCCACCTACTTCGACACCGCGGACGGACGGCTGTCCGCCAGCAAGATCACCCTGCGGCGGCGCACCGGCGGCACGGACGAGGGCTGGCACCTCAAGCTCCCCGCGGGCTCCGGCAGCCGCCGCGAGGTGCACGCTCCGCTCGGCCCGGGCGAAGAGCCGGTGCCGGAAGTACTCACCGCGCGGGTGGCCGAGGTCACCAGCGGCCAGTCCCTCGCGCCGATCGCTGTCCTCGACACGGAACGGACGGTGGTGACCCTGCGCGGCGGTGACGGCAGCGTCGTCGCCGAAGTAGCCGACGACAGCGTCACCGCGCGGCGGCTGCCGGCTCGCGGCGAGCCGCAGCGCTGGCGGGAAATCGAGGTGGAGGTACCGGTTGCCGCCCCCGGACTGCAGTCGGCCGCGGCCGACTTGCTGTTCGGGGCGGGCGCCAGGCCGGCCGGCCACGGGTCCAAGCTGGCCCGGGCCCTCGATGAGGGACATACGCCTTGAAAGCGGAAATGTCGCCGCTGAGCGGAGACCGCGCAGATTCTCAGAGGGAATCCATATCAAAATCTGCGGGCCGCCGGGTGCCCTCCTTGCCATCCTTGGAGGAAATTCTTTTCCCGCGGCGTCTGCGAGTGAGCGATCGATCATGACTGATGACCTGAGAGACGAAGGGCCGGACACGGCGGGCGGCACGGCAACCGCGACGCTCGGGCGCGGCGCGGGTACCCAGCACGCGGACGGCACCCCGGTCCGGGTCCTGGTGGTGGATGACGAGCCGAGCCTGGCCGAGCTGCTGTCCAGCGTGCTGCGTTACGAGGGCTGGTCCGTGCAGACCGCGGGCAGCGGCGCCGAGGCGGTCAAGTCGGGACGGGACTTCCGCCCGGACGCGGTCGTGCTCGACATCATGCTGCCCGACTTCGACGGGGTCGAGGTCATGCGGCGGCTGCGGTCCGAGCTTCCCGGCGTCTGCGTGCTGTTCCTGACCGCCCGGGACGCGGTCGAGGACCGGGTAGCGGGGCTGACCGCCGGCGGCGATGACTACGTCACCAAGCCGTTCAGCCTGGAGGAGGTCCTGGCCCGGCTGCGCGGCCTGCTCCGCCGGGCGAACCTGGCCAAGACCACCAGCGGCGAGGGCGCGCTCGCCGTCGCCGACCTGACCATGGACGAGGACGCCCGCGAGGTCCGCCGCAGCGGCGAGCTCATCGACCTGACCGCCACCGAGTTCGAGCTGCTCCGTTTTCTGATGCGCAACCCGCGCCGGGTCCTGTCCAAGGCCCAGATCCTCGACCGGGTCTGGAACTACGACTTCGGCGGGCAGGCCCACGTGGTCGAGCTCTACATCAGCTACCTGCGCAAGAAGATCGACGCGGGCCGGGAGCCGCTGATCCACACCGTCCGCGGCGTCGGGTACGTGCTGAAGCCGGCTGGCTGACATGTCCGGGCTCAGCGGCTCGAGTTTCTCGCCGCGGAGGCTGCGGCCGCGGACGCTGCGCGGGAGACTCATCACCGGGCTGGTCGCGCTGCTCACGGTCGCCTGCGCGGCCGTCGGCCTGGTGACCTACCTGGCCGTCCAGGGTTCGCTGTCCGGTGAACTCAACAGCCAGCTGCAGACCGCCACCGGGCTGGCCTACAACTGCTGGGAACGCAATAACGGCGGCCAGTCAGCGCCGTCTTCCAGCATCCAGGGCACCTCGGCCAGCGGCGGCAGCGGTACCTCGGCCGGCGCCGACACCGCCGCCTGGACGGCCACGCAGCCCGTCCCGAGCAGCATGGCCGACTGCCAGGGACTGGGCGAACGGACCTTTATCGCCTTCGTCTCGAACGGCCGGTGGGAATGCTCGCTGATCGGCGACAGCGAGTTCAAGCTGACCGCCGCGGACCGGAAGACCCTGCTCGGCCTCCACCCGGTACCCCCCGCCGCCCCCGGCAGCGGGGCGAGCGGCCAGGACGTCCCCACCACCACCCGCTACCTGAGCTGGGCCCAGGGCAGCTTCGAGCTCACCGCCATCCGCGATCCCGACGGCGACGACTCCTTCTACATCACCGGCCTGCCGCTGAGCGGCCTGCACGACACGCTGCGCAAGGTCGCGCTGGCCGAGGCGGCCGTGTTCAGCGCCGTCCTGCTGTTCGTGGGCGGCTTCGGCACCCTCTGGGTGCGGTTCGCGCTCCGCCCGCTGCGCCGCGTCGCCGTCACCGCCGCCCAGGTCGCCGACCTGCCGCTGGAGTCGGGGGAGGTGTCACTGCCGACCGGGGTGTCCGACACCGATCCCGGCACCGAGACCGGCCAGGTGGGCATCGCGTTCAACCGCATGCTCGGCCACGTGGAGGCCGCGCTGCAGCGGCGTGCCGCCAGCGAAGCCCGGCTGCGCCGGTTCGCCGCCGACGCCAGTCACGAGCTGCGCACCCCGCTGGCCGCGATCCGCGGATACGCGGAACTCGCCCTGCTCCGCCCGGGCAACGCCCCCGAGCCGGTGACGCACGCCCTCAGCCGGGTGCTGTCGGAGTCCCGCCGGATGAGCGTCCTTGTCGACGACCTGCTGCTGCTGGCCCGGCTGGACGCCGGCCGGCCGCTGAGCCGGGAACCGGTCGACATGACCCGGCTCGCGATCGACGCCGCGAGTGACGCCCAGGTCGCGCGGCCCGGCCACCGCTGGATTCTCCAGCTGCCTGACGACCCGGTGCTCGCGCTGGGCGACGAGGACCGGCTCCGCCAGGTCCTCGGCAATATCCTGTCCAACGCCGGGCGGCACACCCCGGACGGCACCGTCGTCACTGTCCGGCTGAGCGACACCCTGCCCGAGGGCGAGCCGGGAACCGGGCCGGGGTCCCTCGCCCACGGCACCGTCCCGCCCGATCCGCGGCTGGTCGTCTCGGTGACCGACGACGGTCCCGGGATCCCGGCCGACCTGCTGCCCGACCTGTTCGAACGCTTCACCCGGGCCGACACGTCCCGTTCGCACGCGGCCAACACGTCCTCCACCGGACTCGGCCTGGCCATCGTCGACGCGGTGATCGCCGCCCACCAGGGCGCCGCCCTGGTCACCAGCCGGCCGGGCATGACCCGCTTCACGATCGTGCTGGCCCGGCTGGCCGAACCGGCCGCGTCGGCCGAGCCGACGCGGACGGGACGGCGCTAGCCGGCCGCCGTCACTCGGGGGACGTAACCGGGGTGGCCGGCTCGGCGCCCGCGCCGGACCCGGCGGTCCCCGTCTCCGCGGCCGGGACGGCGGCGGAAGCCGGGGCGGTGGCGGAAACCGCGGGGGCCGCGGCCGCGGCGTCCGGGCGGCCTCCGAGGGGGCCGCTGCGCATCAGCGAGCCGCAGAGCACCGCACCGCCCAGGAAGATGCCGGCGACCCACCAGAACGCGGTCGTGTACCCGTGGACCAGCGCCAGCTGGGTCAGCGCGGCGGTCGGCTTGCCGGTGCCGTGGTGGCCGAGCAGGTAGCTGGCGGTCGCACTGGTCGCGATGGTGTTCAGCAGCGCGGTGCCGATCGACCCGCCCAGCTGCTGGCCGGTGTTGACCGAGGCCGAGGCGACGCCGGTGTCCTGCGGCCGCACCCCGTAGGTACCGGTGTTGAACGCGGTCGAGAACATCAGGCCGAAACCGAGACCGCCCACGATAAGCGGGCCCAGGAGATCGGGGACGTAAGTCGAGGTCGGGCCGATGCGGGTGTACCAGGCCATGCTCGCCGCGGCCAGCACCAGGCCGGTCGAGATGATCGGCTTGGGCCCGATGCGCGGCAGCAGCACGATGTTGGACAGGTTGGACCCCGTGGCGATGCCCGCGATCATCGGCAGGAAGGCGACGCCGGTGATCACCGGCGAGTAGTGCAGCGTGTTCTGCAGGTAGTACGTGAGGAACAGGAAGATGCCGAACATGCCGGCCCCCACGATCAGGGTGCCCAGGTAGGCCGCGCCCCGGTTCCGGTCGAGCACCACCCGGGGCGGCAGCAGCGGGTTCTTGGCCCGGGACATCCAGAACGCGAACACGAGCAGCAGCACGACGGCGACCGCAAGGAACCCGTAGGTCGACGGCGTGGCCCACCGGTGCGTCGCGGCGTTAGAGAATCCGTAGACCAGGCAGAACACCCCGGTAGAGACCAGTACGACGCCGAGCACGTCCAGCCGTGCTCCCGACTTCGGCTGCTTCTTCAGAAAAAACAGGGCGCCGATAATCGCCGCCCCGGCGAAGGCCAGGTTGATGTAGAGGCACCAGCGCCAGGACAGGTACGAGGTCAGCGCGCCGCCCAGCAGCAGCCCGACCGCGCCGCCCCCGGCCGCGACCGAGCCGTAAATGCCGAACGCCTTGCCCCGTTCCTTCGGGTCGGTGAAGGTCGTGGCCAGCAGCGACAGTGCGGCCGGCGCGAGGCAGGCACCAAATACGCCCTGGCAGGCACGGGCGGTGACCAGCATCCCGAAGTTCACCGACGCGCCGCCGACGGCGGAGGCCACCGCGAAACCCGTGAGGCCGGTGATAAACATGACCTTGCGGCCGAGCAAGTCGGCCAGCCGCCCGCAGAACAGCAGCAGGCTGCCGAACGACAGCGAGTAGGCCGTCACGATCCACTGCCGGTCCACGTTGCTGAAGCCAAGGTCGCGCTGCGCCGACGGCAGCGCGATGTTCATCACCGTGGCGTCGAGCACGACCATCAGCTGGGCCACCGCGATGACCACCAGGATCATCCAGCGCCGCGGGTCAGGCTCGGCGCTGGCCGCGCCCCAGCCGGGCCGCGTCCCGCTGCCTTCCCCGGCCGGCCCGGAGACGCTTGCCTGGGACATTGCCACCACCAATCTGGAGAATATAGTTCCGTTTACCGGCGAGCATAACACGAAGCGGAGGAACCCCCTCCGGTCGGGGTACGCTGATGGACATGACGGTTCGAACCGGGGAAATACCGCCGGACAGCGGCGGCGCTGACGGCGGCGAGCGCCCGCTGCGCCGCGATGCCGAGCGCAACCGGCAGCGCATCCTCGCCGCCGCCGCCCAGGTCTTCACCGAACGCGGCCTGGACGCCACCCTGGACGAAGTCGCCCGTGAGGCGGGCGTCGGCATCGGCACCGTCTACCGCCGCTTCCCGGACAAGGAGTCTCTGGTCACCGAGTTGTTCCGGGACCGCATCGACTCCCTGGTCACCGTGGCCGAGCAGGCCTGCACGCACCCCGACCCGTGGCAGGGCCTGGTTTCCTACCTCGAGTTCGCCGCCGCCGCCATGTCCGGCGACATCGGACTGCGGCAGCTGATGATGTTCGGCACCTACGACCGGGACCAGGTCTGCTACGCCCGCGACCGCATGGCCCCGGTCATCACCCGCCTGGTGGAGCGCGCCCAGGCGTCGGGCGACCTGCGCGGCGACTTCCGGTCGGCCGACGTCAAGATGATCGCCTTCATGCTCGCCTCCATCGCCGAGTACGCGGCCACTGTCTCCCCCGAGATCTGGCGGCGCTACCTGGCCTTGGTCATCGACGGCCTGCGGCCGTCCCGGGACGGCGTCTCCGCCCTTCCCGTCTCCGCCCCCACCACGGTGGAACTCGGCGCGCTGCTGCACGCCCACGGCCAGCGCCCCGTCCCGCGGCACTGACCCCCGGCGCGGCTCTCCCGGGCACCCGCCCGCTTCAGCCGGCGCCCGTCGGCTTGGATGTGCCGCTGCACGTGCATCTTCACGCGCATTCATCGCCGTGCATTTTCAGGTGCATTCCGGCGGGAAACGGCTGACGGCACGAACGTCTATTAACGGTCGTCAGCCGCGCAGATGCACGTGCAAACGCAGGATGACCATCCGTGCGTGCAGCTGGCAATACGCATTTGCATTAACAAAGGACATACTGGTGCTTTCGGGACGGGTTAGATTGCCTCTGAGCTGCAGTTACGACAATTAAGCGATTGCTTCCACCAATCCGGACGCAGCACACCACACGCGCCTATAGGCTAAGACA
>DASWUW010001280.1:0-3785 GCA_036406335.1 Trebonia sp. | reverse complement strand
GAGCCCACGTCCTGGTCAGCGGGCGTGACGCCGCCCGCGGGGACGCGGTCGTAGCGGCAATCCGCGCGGCCGGCGGCAAGGCCGATTTCATCGCGGCGGACCTCGGGGACGGCGACTCGGTGCGGGCGCTCGCCCGCCGGGCCACCGAACTCGGCGGCGGCCACGTCGACATCCTGGTGAACAACGCCGGGGTCTTCCCGTTCGGACCGACCCCGGACGCCAGTGACGAAGACATCGACACGGTCTTCGCGGTCAACGTCACGGCCCCGTTCATCCTGGTCGGCAGTCTCGCGCCCGCCATGGCGGCCCGCGGCAAGGGTGCGGTCGTCAACGTGCTGACCATGGTCGCGCAGTTCGGGATGGCGGGCATGGGCCTGTACGGCTCGAGCAAAGCCGCGCTGAGCCTGCTCACCAAGTCGTGGGCGGCCGAGTTCGGCCCGAGCGGCGTGCGGGTCAACGCGGTCAGCCCGGGCCCCACCCGTACCGAAGGCACTGTGCCCATGGGCGACCAGCTCGACGTGCTCGCCTCCGCGGCCCCCGCCGGACGCCCGGCCAGCCCGGAGGAGATCGCCTCCGCCATCAGCTACCTGGCCGGCGATGACGCCAGCTTCGTGCACGGCGCGGTCCTCGACGTCGACGGGGGGCGCAACGCGACGTAGCTCCGCGCCGGGTCAGCGCTTGAGGGAGTCGAGCGCGTCTATAACCTGCTGGGGTTTGGTGTGAGTGCCGTGGTCAGGATGAACGTCGATCCACTGGACGGCGCGGCTGGCATCGAGGATGACCGTGGCCGGCATCGGCGGGGCTGCCTTGCCGTCAGCGCCGGCGCCGGCCGGGTCTAGTCCGAGCCCCCCGGCGACGGCGTTGCCCGGGTCGGAGACAGCGGTGAAGGTCAGGCCGTACTTTTGCTGCATGGTCAGCAAGCCGTCCGGCTGCTGGGAGCTGACCGCAACGAGCCGGACGCCGCGTTCGGTCAGCTGCGGGAGCAACTGCGCCTGGTAGGCGGGCAGGGTGATGGTGCCGTCCCGGCAGAAGACCAGAACCGACGGGCCGGCCCCGGCCGCGGCGTACAGCGTCGTGGCCGCCCCGCGCACGTCGAGCACCTGCGCGTCGGGCAGAACGGTCCCGACCGGGGCAATGCCGGCGGCCCGTCTCTTCCGTACGCCGCGGCCGGCCGCTCTCTGCCGGAGGGCAAGGGCGGTGGCGGACAGCAGGAACAGCACGCCGGTCACCGCGAGCCAGTGCCAGAGATACGGGTCGAGCGACAGGGTGGTCGTGAACGGGAAACGGTCCGGCAGCCGGAGGATGAGCGGGAACCAGATAAGCAGCAGCAGGCCCGACAGCGCGGCGGGGACGCGCAGGTAGTTGATCCACGGCACGGCGGGCAGCTTTGACGGGCGGTGCCGGAAGACCGCCTGGGCCGACCGGTCGGCGATGGTGTAGAGCGGCATCAGGATCAGGTCGTGGCCGATGACCGCGCCGACGAACCAGAAAGCGATGCCGATGACGTGGTGCGGCAGCAGCCCGGCGGCAGCGTACCCGGCGAGCGCGAAGCTGCCGATCAGGGTCAGCAGGTGCAGCGGGCCGGCACCGTACCAGTGCGGGAAGAGGCGCAGGTCAGCTGCGGAAGGTCGGCGCATGTCAGCTCCGGAAGGTCAGGGCGGCGACCCACTTGGTGCAGTGCACGCCGGGACTGGCGGGCACGATCACCCGGGCCGGATATCCGTGGTCCTGGGTCAGGTCAGCGCCGTTGACCCGCAGGGCGAGCAGTGAGTCGGAGTCCGTGATCTGCCCGGCCGACAGGACCGCGCGGCTGAATCCCCCGCCGCGCTGCAGCGACCGCACCAGGACACTTTGCGGCTGGCTGACGCCGGCTAGCCGGGCCAGGTCACGAAGCCGGACCCCGGTCCAGGCCTGGTTATCGGTCGACCAGCCCTCGACGCAGGCGATCGGCAGGCTGGCGGTGTGCTGGTCCATGCGCAGCAGGTCGGCCCGGCTCAGCACGACCGGGGCCCGGTCCGGCTGGCTGTCGTCGGCGAGCGTGAGCCGCCAGCCCTCACCCGTTTGCGCCTGTCTGATCCCGGCGCTGGCCGCGGTCTGGTTGACCTGAAAATCGTCCGGGCCAGCGACGTCCTGGCCGTGCGGCGCGAGCAGCGCCACCCAGCGCAGCGGGCCGCCCAGGGACTGCCCGACGGTCAGCAGCGCGACCAGCGCCGAGCCCGCGCCGGCGAACGCCAGCACCCCGCGCCGGGAGATCGTCGGCTCGGCCGGCGCCGTGGGGGCCAGGTAGCCGGCCTCCGGCGGCTCCGGGCGGGTTTGGGCCAGGTTGGTGCGCAGTTCGCTCCAGAAGCCGCGGCTGCGAAGCGCCCTGATCATCACCGGCAGCTTGAGGGTCACGTGGACGACGAGGCCCGAAATGAACACCCAGGCGCCGTAGAAGTGCAGCGTGTAGAACGAGCCGGGGAAGAACCGGTACCACGTCTGGATGTTCAGGATCCCGGTGGCGAACTCGAACACCGCCCCGCCGACCAGCGCGAACAGCGACAGCCGTTCCAGGGCGTGCGCCGGCGAGCGCAGCGGCGGCCATTCGAACAGCTTGGGCAGCACCGACCACAGCTTGAACAGCAGGATCGGCACCAGCACCAGCCCCAGGGTGACGTGGACGCCCTGGTTGAGCCGGTAGAGCCAGATCGGATGGGTAGGCCAGGAGAACAGGTAGAAGCCAAGCAGCCCTTTGCCCGGTGTCTCGTCGTTGACCGGGTTGAGATCGGGGTTGTAGGCGGCGTAGGACAGCAGGCCGGTGACGAACATCACCGGGATCGAGACCAGCAGCGCCGAGCCCAGCACCGAGGTCAGCCAGGGACCGCGGACCGGGCTGCGCCAGAACGACCGGCGAGCCGGGCCCGGCGGAGGAGGACCCGATACGAGCGACTTCAGGCTTAGTTTCACGGACGGCTCTCCCCGGTGGCACCCTCGAGAATGCGGATAACGGCCGGGCAGGAGCGGCCGCCGCGGGGAATCCAGACCACGGCGGGCCGCGGGGCGGCTCCCGCGACCGGGACGAGCAGCGGGGCCGGGACCCCGGCCAGCGGCTGCAGGCACTCCTGGTAGTTCAGGCTGAGCGCGGGCGGATCGTACAGCGGCGGCCCCGGGCCGTCGGCGATGATCGCGCTGAACCGCCGGGCCGTGACCGCTTTCTCGGCGCTGCCGGTGTAACTTGCGATCGCGGCCGGGTCCGTGGCCCGCAGCACGTCGTACACCGCGCCCGGGACCGCGGCCGGCGTCATTCCCGTCAGCAGGCTCAGGCTGGGGTCCGCCGGGACCGCGACGGTTCCGCCGAGCGCCCGCATGCCCGCGACCAGCCGGTCCCCGGCGGCGCGGGCGGCGCTGCCCGGAATCGCCTGGGACGGATGGCTGGCGGCCAGCAGGACGACCGACTGGGCGAGGACGAGCACGCCGCAGGCGGTGGCGGCCCACCCGCTCCGGCTGCCGCCGAGCGCCAGGCCCGCCAGCAGCGCCACGGCCAGGTACGCGGGCAGCACGTCGTTGATGGTGCCGCCGCTGTGCATCAGGGCGGCGCAGCCCTCGACGGCCAGCGCGGCGCAGCCGGCCAGCAGCTCCCGCGGCACCCGGCGGGCGCCGCAGAGCGCGGCGGCCGCGGCCAGGCCGGCCGCGGTCAGCAGCGCCGTCCAGAACCAGCCGAAGTTGCCGTAGGTCAGCGAGTGCTCGCTCATCAGCCGGAAGACATAGTAGACGTACCAGCCGCCGCTGGTCAGCCCGAGGACCAG
>DASWUW010001279.1:0-3726 GCA_036406335.1 Trebonia sp. | reverse complement strand
GAGGGCAGCGACCTCACCGCCCTGGCCGGCGTGCTGGCCGTCGACGGCCAGCGGCCGTTCCGCGAGGTGCTCCCCGTCCTCGCGGCCTGGCGGCGCCGCGAGCGCGACGCCACCGCCGTCGCCGACTGGCGCTACCAGGTCAGCTGGGCGCCGGTCCCTGACCCCGGTCCGGCCGCTCTGTCCGGTGCCTGGCTGCTGGTCGTCCCCGACGCGACGGTGACCGGCAACCGCGCCCCGGGCGACTCCGCGGACAGTGCAACCGCGGACCGCGACGCCGCCGCCGGCGGCACCCCGGACCGTGATACCCGGGCCGGCGTCATCGCCGCCGCCCTGACCGCCCGTGGTGCCGAGGTCACGGTCGTGACCGTCGGCGCGGTGCGCCCGGCCGTGCCCGCGGCCGGGCTGGCCGGCGTGGTGTCGCTGCTGGCCCTGGACGAGACCCCGCTGCCCGGGCTGGCGGCGGTGCCGTCCGGCCTGGCCGCTACCGTCACGCTGATCCAGGCGCTCGGCGAGGCCGGGACGGCCGCCCCGCTCTGGGTCCTCACCCAGGGCGCCGTCGGGGCCGTCGCCGGGCAGTCGCCCGGGCACCCGGGACAGGCCCCGGTCTGGGGACTCGGGCGGGTCGCCGCCCTCGAGTACCCCGACCGCTGGGGCGGCCTCGTCGACCTGCCGCCCCGCCTGGACGAACGAGCGGCGGGCCGGCTGGCCGCGCTGCTGTCCGGCGCCTCCGGCGAGGACCAGCTCGCCCTCCGTCCGTCCGGCATCCTCGGCCGCCGCCTGACCCGGGCCCCGGGAAAGCACCACCCCGGAAAACACCGCTGGACGCCGCGCGGCTCGGTTCTCGTCACCGGCGGCACCGGCTCGATCGCGGGCCACGTGGCCCGCTGGCTCGCGTCGCGCGCCGCACCGCGGGTCATCCTCATCTCCCGGTCCGGGCCGGCCGCGCCCGGCACCGCCCGGCTGGCCGCCGAGCTGGCCCAGGCAGGCACCGCGGTCCAGGTCGCGGTATGCGACGCGACCAGCCGGGAGCAGCTCGCGACGGTACTCGACGGGGCGGACCGCCGGTCGCCGGTGACCGCCGTCTTCCACACCGCCGGCGTCTCCCAGTCCGTTCCGCTCAGCGACACCACCCCGGACACCCTGGCCGCGGTGCTCGCGGCCAAGGCGGCCGGCGCCCGCCTGCTCGACGAGCTCACCGCCGGCCGGCCGCTCGACGCGTTCGTACTGTTCTCCTCCGGCTCGGCCGCCTGGGGCAGCGGCCTGCAGGGCGGCTACGCCGCCGCCAACGCCTACCTGGACGCCCTGGCCGACCACCGTCGCGGCCGCGGCCTGGCCGCCACCTCGATCGCCTGGGGGATGTGGGCCGGCGGCGGCATGGCCGACGAGCAGGCCGCGGCCGAGCTCAAGCGGCGCGGCCTGGCCGCGATGGACCCCGGCCGGGCCGTCGCCGCGCTGGCCCAGGTCCTCGACGCGGGCGAGCAGGCCGGGGCTGGGCCTGCCAGTACGGGAGCCGGCCTCACCGTGGCCGACATCGACTGGGCCCGGTTCGCCCCCGCTTTCACCGTCCGCCGCCCGAGCCCGCTGCTCGCGGCCCTGCCCGAGGCCGCCGCAGCCCTGGACAGCGCCGCGGCCGGCCACGGCAGCGGAGACCGCGACAGCGCCGGGAACGCGCTGGCCCGCCAGCTGGCCACCCTGACCCGGGCCGACGCCGAGCAGCGGCTCGCCGACCTGGTTCAGGGCGAGGCCGCGGCCGTCCTCGGCCACTCCTCGTCCGACGCCGTGGAACCGGGCCGGGCGTTCAAGGACCTCGGCTTCGACTCGCTCACCGCGCTCGAGCTGCGCAACCGGGTCACCGCCGCCACCGGGCTGAAGCTGCCCTCCACCCTCGTCTACGACCACCCGTCGCCCGCCGCCCTGGCCGCGCACCTGGCCGGCCAGCTGCTGGCCGACACCGGGCCGGCCCCGGCGGGGCCGGCCCCGGCCGGGGCGGAAACGCCGGTCAGTGCCGCTGCGGCGGCGGCCGAGCCGATCGCGATCGTCGGGATGAGCTGCCGCTTCCCCGGCGGCGCGGACAGCCCGGAGAAGCTCTGGGAGCTGCTCGCGGGCGGCGTCGACACCGTCACCGGCTTCCCCACCGGCCGCGGCTGGGACAACGACGCCCTCTACAACTCCGACCCCGACCAGGCCGGCACCACCTACGTGCGCCAGGGCGCGTTCCTGCACGACGCCGGCGAGTTCGACCCCGGCTTCTTCGGCATCTCGCCCCGCGAAGCCCTGGCCATGGACCCGCAGCAGCGGCTGCTGCTCGAGGTCTCCTGGGAAGCACTGGAACGGGCCGGCATCGACCCGAAGTCGCTGCACGGCACCGCCACCGGCGTCTTCGCCGGCGCCTACGCCTCCGGTTACGGCCTCGACCTGCACCTGACCGGGACCGGGACCAGTGAGCAGGAAGCCGGGCTGACTACCGGCGGCGCGACCGCGGTCATCTCCGGCCGCGTCTCCTACACGCTCGGGCTGGAGGGCCCCGCGGTCACCGTGGACACCGCCTGCTCGTCCTCGCTGGTGGCGCTGCACCTGGCCAGCCAGGCCCTGCGCTCCGGGGAGTGCACCCTCGCCCTGGCCGGCGGCGTGACCGTGATGGGCGTGCCCTGGGAACTGGTCGCGATGGGCAAGACCAAGGTCCTCGCGGCCGACGGCCGGTGCAAGGCGTTCGCCGACGCGGCCGACGGCATGGGCCTGGCCGAGGGGGCGGGCATGCTGGTGGTCGAGCGGCTGAGCGACGCCCGCCGCCACGGCCACCCGGTGCTGGCCGTGGTGCGGGCCAGCGCGGTCAACCAGGACGGTGCCTCCAACGGCCTGGCCGCCCCCAGCGGCCGCGCGCAGCAGCGGGTCATCAAGTCCGCCCTGTCCGCCGCCGGGCTCACCCCGGCCGACGTGGACGCGGTCGAGGCGCACGGTACCGGGACCCGGCTCGGCGACCCGATCGAGGCGCACGCCGTGCTCGCCGCCTACGGCCAGGGCCGCCCGGACGGCCGCCCGCTGTGGCTCGGCTCGGTCAAGTCGAACATCGGGCACACCCAGTGCGCGGCCGGCGTGGCCGGCGTGATGAAGATGGTGCTGGCCATCCAGCACCGCGAACTGCCCCGCACCCTGCACGCGGGCCGGCGCTCGGACGAGATCGACTGGTCGGCCGGCGACGTCGCCCTGCTGACCGAGCCGCAGCCCTGGCCGGCCGGCGAGCGCACCCGCCGCGCGGGCGTCTCCTCCTTCGGCGTCAGCGGCACCAACGCCCACGTCATCCTGGAGGAGCCGGAAGCCGGCGAGCCGGCCCCCGCGCGAGCCGTAGTGCCCGCGACCGCCGCCGGTGAGCCCGCCGAACCCGCCGCCTGGCTGCTGTCCGGGCGCAGCAGCGCCGGACTGCGGGCCCAGGCGGCCCGGCTGGCCGAATGGGCCGCGGCCCACCCGGAAGCCACTCCGGCCGACGTCGGCTGGTCGCTGGCAACCCGGCGGTCCGCGTTCGAGCACCGCGCGGTCGTGCTCGGCCCGACGGCGGCCGACCTCACCGCCGGGCTGCACGCGCTGGCTGAGGGCCGGGCCACCCGCTCGGTCGTGACCGGGACGGCCGCCGCCACCGGGCCGGGCAAGGTCGCGTTCGTGTTCCCCGGCCAGGGTGCCCAGTGGACCGGCATGGGACTAGAACTCCAGGCCACCAACCCGGTGTTCGCC
>DASWUW010001278.1:0-1889 GCA_036406335.1 Trebonia sp. | reverse complement strand
GAGGACTTCGGCTTCGACGGCACGCCGGTCAAGCTGACCATGCGGCTGCGCGAAAAGCGGGGCAAGAACGCAGGCCGTCCCGCCGCCCGCCGCTAACCGCCACCCCGCCGGCCTGCGCCCCGGGCCAGCCCGGCGCGGAGGATAATGCTGCTCATGCCTTCGCCGGAGAAGCCGCTGGTCTGGGAAGAGCTGCTCGAACTCGACCGGCGGCGCGTATGGCATCCGTACGCGCCGATGCCGGGCACCCGCCCGCCGCTGGTGGTGGAATCGGCCAGCGGGGTGCGGCTGCGGCTGGCCGACGGCCGGGAGCTGATCGACGGCATGAGCTCCTGGTGGGCGGCGATCCACGGCTACCGGCAGCCCGCGCTGGATGCCGCGGCCCGCGGACAGCTGGAACGGATGAGCCACGTGATGTTCGGCGGGCTGACCCACGAGCCCGCCGTAGCCCTGGCCGAACGGCTGGTCGCGCTGGCCCCGGACGGGATCGAGCACGCGTTCCTGTGCGACTCCGGCTCGGTCAGCGTCGAGGTCGCGGTGAAGATGTGCCTGCAGTACTGGCGGTCGGCCGGGTACGGCGCCAAGCGCCGGCTGCTGACCTGGCGCGGCGGGTACCACGGGGACACGTTCATGGCCATGTCGGTGTGCGACCCGGACGGGGGCATGCACCGGATGTGGGACGGCGTGCTGCCCCGGCAGGTGTTCGCGGGCCTGCCGCCGGCCGGGTTCGGCGCCGGGGTAGACCCGGCCTACGCCGGGCAGCTGCGGGAGCTGATCGCGGCGCACGCGGACGAGCTGGCGGCGGTGATCGTCGAGCCGGTCGTCCAGGGCGCGGGCGGGATGCGATTCCACGATCCCGGCTACCTGCGGGTGCTGCGCGAGGCCTGCGACGCGCACGGGGTCCTGCTGGTCTTTGACGAGATCGCCACCGGTTTCGGTCGCACCGGTACGCTCTTCGCCGCCGGGCACGCCGGGGTGTCACCGGATGTGATGTGCGTGGGCAAGGCGCTGACCGGCGGGTACCTGACGCTCGCGGCCGCCCTGTGCACGGCCGGGGTGGCGGCCGGAATCGGGCGGGGCGAACTGCCGGTACTGGCGCACGGGCCGACGTTCATGGGCAATCCCCTCGCCTGCGCGGTAGCCGGCGCCTCCCTCGACCTGCTGCTCGGCCGCGAGACCGCAGGCGCCGGCCCGACCGCAGGCGCCGCCGGCCAGGACGGGCAGCCGCTCTACCCGCACGGCTGGCAGGCCGAGGTGCGGCGGATCGAAGCGGCCCTGACCGCCGGCCTGGCGCCCGCGGCGGGGCGGCCCGGCGTCACCGACGTGCGGGTGCTCGGCGCGATCGGCGTGGTCCAGCTGGAACGCGAGGTGGACGTTGCGGCCGTGACCGCGGCGGCGGTACGGTCCGGGGTCTGGCTGCGGCCGTTCCGCGACCTGATCTACACCATGCCGCCCTACGTGACCGGCGACGCCGACCTCGCCGCGGTCTGCGCGGGCGTCCTGGCCGCGGCGGAGGTAGCGGCCCGGGCAGGCGCCTGGCGCGCGGGCCGGGCACTGCCCGGCCCGGCCCGGCCCGGGCCGGCCTAGTCGTCCGGGTCTTCCGGCGGGGCGGGCGCCAGGTGGAACCAGACCGTGGTGCCGGCCGGGTCGCGCAGGTACCCCCACTGCGCGGTGAGCTGCTGAACCAGGTAAAGGCCGTGGCCGTCGGTCGCCAGCAGGTCGCCTTTGACCACGGGCGTGCCACCGGAGCCGTCGTCCACCACCTCGACCAGCACGCCGTCGGGCACGTCCACCACTACGATCGTGACCGTACCGCCGGGGGCACCGGAGTCGGTGTGCAGGATCGCGTTGGTGACCAGCTCAGACGTCAGTAAGGTGGCCGCGTCGGAGTC
>DASWUW010001277.1:0-5392 GCA_036406335.1 Trebonia sp. | reverse complement strand
CCTCGACGCCGGCCTTGCCGAGCTGCCGCTTCAGGTTCTTGCAGAACCCGCACCAGGTCGTCGTGTACATCGTCAGCGGCACGGGGGGCCTCCTTGTCGTTTGCGGGACTCAACCGCCTGTTTTGCGGGGTCTCCGAAGCGGTGCAACAACTTTTCCGGTCCGCACCTTCCCGGGCCGGCCGCAAACCGCCCGCCCGCCGCTCGGCCGCCCGGCCGGCCGGCCGCAAGCCGCACCGCTGTCGGCGGCATGCGGCACCATAGGACCGGTGAACCCCGATGAGCTGCTCTCCGCGCTGGACCCTGAGCAGCGGGCGGTCGCGCTCGCCACCCGGGGGCCGGTGTGCGTGCTGGCCGGCGCGGGGACCGGCAAAACCCGGGCCATCACCCACCGGATCGCCTACGCGGTGGCGACCGGGGCGGTCAACCCGGCCCAGGTGATGGCGCTGACCTTTACCGTCCGGGCGGCCGGGGAGCTGCGCGGGCGGCTGCGCGCGCTCGGCGCCGAAACGGTGCGGGCATCGACGTTCCACGCGGCCGCGCTGCGGCAGCTCACTTACTTCTGGCCCCGGGTGATCGGCGGCCGCGCCCCCCAGCTGGTGGAGTCGAAGCTGCCGCTGCTGCGCGAGGCCGCCGCCAGCCTCGGCCTGCGGCTGGACGGCCCCGCGGTCTCCGACGCGGTCACCGAGATCGAGTGGGCCAAGGTGTGCCAGGTCCATCCGGACTCCTACGCCTTCGCCGCGGCCGAAGCCGGCCGGGCTCCGTCCGCCGGGGTAGAAGACGCCGGCCGGCTGTACGCCGCCTATGAGGGCATCCGCCGGGACCGGCAGCTGATCGACTTCGAGGCGGTCCTCGAGCTGACCGCGGCGATCGTACTTACCGAGCCTCTCGTCGCCCGCGAGGTGCAGGCAGCGTTTACCTACTTCACCGTGGACGAGTTCCAGGACGTCAACCCGCTGCAGAAGCTGCTGCTGGACGCCTGGCTGGGTGACCGGGAAGAGCTCTGCGTGGTCGGCGACCCGCGGCAGACCATCTACTCGTTCACCGGCGCCACCCCCGAGTACCTGCGCTCGTTCAGCGCCGACTACCCGCAGGCGGCGCTGGTCCGGCTGGTCCGCGACTACCGCTCCACCCCGCAGGTGGTGGACACGGCCAACCGCCTGGTGGCCGGCTCCGACGGGTCCGGCGAGCTGATCGCGCAGCGGCCGCCCGGCCCCGACCCGGTGATCCTCCGCTACGCCGACGACGAGGCGGAGGCGGCCGGGACCGCCGCCGCGATCGCGACGCTGACCGGAGCCCGCGTCCCGCCGGGCGAGATCGCCGTCCTGGTGCGGATCAACGCTCAGCTGGAGCGGTTCGAGCGCGCCCTCGGAGAGGCGGGCATCCGCTACATCGTGCGCGGGGGCGAGCGGTTCTACGACCGCCCCGAGGTGCGCAAGGCGCTGGTGCTGCTGCGCGGCGCCAGCCGGGCGGCGGGGGCCGGAAACGACGCGACCGGGCTGCCGGGGGAGCTGCCCGCCGCCGTTCGGCATGTCCTGGCGTCGGCCGGCCTGACCGCCGCCCCGCCGGCCGGGCGGGGCGCGGTCCGGGAGCGCTGGGAGTCCCTCGCCGCGATCGCCGCGCTGGCCGAGAACATGACCGCGGCCCGCCCCCAGGCGACCCTGGCCGAGTTCGCCGCCGAGCTGGTCGAGCGGGAGGAGACCGGGCACGCGCCCGGCGCGGCCGCGGTGACGCTGGCCACCATGCACGCGGCCAAGGGCCTGGAGTGGGACGCGGTGCTGCTGCCGGGGCTGACGGAGGGCATAATGCCGATCGTGCACGCGCGAACGTCGGAAGCGGTCGAAGAGGAACGGCGGCTGCTCTACGTCGCGGTGACCCGCGCCCGCGTTCACCTGACGCTGTCCTGGGCGGCCGCCCGGACGCCCGGTACCGAAGGCGCCCGGCAGCGGTCGCGGTTCCTCGCCGGACTCCCCGGTGCCGGCCCGTCGGGCGGCCGTACGTCCGGCACCGGACTGCCCCGGGGCGCCGGGACCGCGCGGACTCCGGCGCCGCGGGCCGCTGCGGCCAGATCCGAGGGCAGATCCGAGGGCAGATCCGCGGCCAGATCCGAGGGCAGATCCGAGGGCAGGCGCGGATGAGCGACTCCCTGGACCAGCTGATCGACCTGCTCAACCTGGAGCAGATCGAGGTCAACATCTTCCGCGGCCGGTCACCCGACGACCGGATGCAGCGGGTCTTCGGCGGCCAGGTGGCCGGGCAGGCACTGGTCGCCGCCGGGCGCACGGTGCCCGCGAACCGGCCGGTGCACTCGCTGCACGCCTACTTCATCCGCCCCGGCGACCCGTCGGTGCCGATCGTCTACACGGTGGACCGGGTGCGGGACGGGCGCTCGTTCACCACCCGCCGGGTGACCGCGATCCAGCACGGCAAGGCGATCTTCGCGCTGTCCGCCTCCTTCCACCACCCGGAGCCGGGCTTGGAGCACGCGGCGCCGATGCCGGCCGTGCGGCCGGCCGGGGAACTGCGGCCGGACACCGAGCGGCTGGTCGAGGCGACCGGGCGGCCGCTGCCCGAGCCCTTCCGGGACAGCCCGATCGAACTGCGCTCGGTCGGGCCGCTGTTCGCGGAGCTGGCCCGTAACCCGTCGCTGCGCGACGCGGGCGACCTCAGCAACCACGTCTGGGTGCGGGTCACCGAGCGGCTTCCCGACGACCCGCTGCTGCACGTCTGCCTGATGACCTACATCTCGGACCTGACGCTGCTGGAAGTCGTGCTGCTCGCCCACGGCCGGAGCTGGTCCGACGGGACCGTTTCGGCCGCGAGCCTGGATCACGCGATGTGGTTCCACCGCCCGTTCCGGGCCGACCAGTGGCTGCTCTACGCACAGGACAGCCCGGTGGCGGCCGGCGCCCGGGGCCTGGTGCACGGCCAGCTGTTCACCGCCGAGGGCGAACTGGTCGTCTCGGTGATGCAGGAAGGCCTCATCCGCATCTCGGACCAGCCCCGCACCGAGTAAAAAGACTTTCTTCCCGAGGAACGAAGTCGCAGGTCAAAAATATGTTGCCCTGCTGGGAAGCGTTCCGTAGGCTATGCGTCATGTCCTTGAGCCTGAGCAAGTAGACACCCGGAAGGAGGCTCCGACGGTGGACATTAACACGACTGATATCACGGCGAACCCGGCGGCTGCCGCGTTCCCGGGTGCCCGCTCGGCGTGGGCAATTGTTTCCGGCACAGGGGTGAATCATGCCCTGGCGCTGAACCCTGTCCTGGCCGCTGTCCGGCCGGAGCCGTGCGATAGCGCGTTCCGGCTGATCCCGGCTCCGACGATGCCGTCCGGCACCCGTAAGCAGCAGACCAACGTTCTCAAGACCCGACTCAGCGCCGGCGGTTACGGCGCGATGGGTCCGCATCCTGAACGGGAACCACAACCAGCCTGAGAATGGCTGGCTAAGCTCCCCGCAGGCCGCGGACCCGTAACCAGGGTCCGCGGCCCGATTTGTTTCCAGGGCCACCGGTCCCCACCGACCGACCAGCACCACTGGAATGCAAACCGAGAGGGGATGGCACCGATGCAGTGGCCCGATGCCTCGTTTGAGGCGGTCGCCGTGATCGAGCCTTACGTCAACCAGGATGCGGAGCCGGGCCTGGCCGAGAGCGGGATCGCCGCGCTTTTCGGTCTCGCCGGTGTCCCGGCGGATCTCGACCTGCCGTGCACCGACGACGCCGAGCTGTTCTTCGCCGAGGCTCCGGCCGATGTCGAGGCCGCCAAGGCGCTCTGCCAGGGCTGCCGGATCCGGCTCGCCTGCCTGGAGGGCGCGCTGGAGCGGCGTGAGCCGTGGGGTGTCTGGGGCGGCGAGCTGCTGCTGCGCGGCACGGTCGTGCCCCGCAAGCGGCCCCGCGGCCGGCCCCGCAAGGAAGACGCCGAGTTGGCCAAGGCCGATGAACGGGCGGCCTAGCCAGCGTCAGTACCGGTAACGGCTCCGGACGACGACCACCACTTACCGCGGCGCGCCAGCCGCCCGCTTGACCTTGCCCCCGCGGGAGGCAGCAGGGTAAGGCACGTCCAGCTGGCGCGCCGCACGGTAACTAGCCGCACACAGTGCGGTACGAAACTCATGAACGCACTTGAACAAACCGGATGCGAAGGAACTCGCCATGCATGCCGAACAGCTTCTGGCCCGCGACCGACACCGAGAACATCTTCAACGGGCGCAAGACGAACGTGCCGCCCAGCAGCTCTCCGAGCTGCGCAAGCTCGAGAGGCGACAGGAGCGCGCCGAGCGCAACCTGCTGCACGCGTGGCAGCGCGTCGAGCGGCTCCGGGTGCTCCTCGGGGCGGCCGGCTGACCGGCGCCAGCCGCCGCCAGCTCAGTTCAGTAACCGGGAACCCGGGACGCGCGAGGGCCGTCCCGGGTTCCCGCGTTTCCGCGGAAACGCGAAGGCTTCAGGCGCCGGTCTCGAGGTCGGGTTTGGGGTCGGTCTCGGGGTCGGCGTAGCCGGGCACCCAGCGGACCACCTCGGCCCGGAACGGCCCCTCGCACTCCAGCTGGCACAGCACGCCGATCCCGGCGGTGGACACCCGGTGGATCAGCACGTAGGACGGCGGCAGGTTGAACTTGCGGGCGAGGCCGCCGGCGTTGTTCAGGTCGGTGACCCGTTCCGCCTGCTCGCGCATCCACTCCCGGCTGAACTTGAACGTCTCCACCGCCGACGGCTCGGCCAGCGGGGCCAGGAACGCGCGCAGCGCTTCCAGGTCAACCGCGATACCCGGGCGCAGGAAGTTGTCCGCCCGCAGCTCGCGCTCGACCGCGGCGATGTCCGGGTCGGGGTCGTGCATGATCCGCAGCAGCCGCCCGAAGACCGGCGGCAGCCCCTCCGGCAGCCGGTTGACCGCCCCGAAGTCGAGCACGCCGAGGCGCCCGTCGGCCAGCAGCCGGAAGTTGCCCGGGTGCGGGTCGGCGTGCAGCAGCCCGGCCCGGGCCGGGCCGGAGAACAGGAACCGGGCCAGCAGGATCCCGGCCCGGTCGCGCTCGGTCTTGGACCCGTCGCTGATCACCTGGGACAGCGGGGTGCCTTCCATCCACTCGGTCACCAGCACGTGCTCGGTTTCCATGACCACCGGCGGCACGTAGATGTCCGGGTCGCCGTCGTAGACCGCCGCGAACCTTCGCTGGGCGTCGGCTTCCAGGTGGTAGTCGAGCTCCTCGGCGACCCGGTCCCGGAGCTCGTCCAGCATCGGCTTGACGTCGAGGCCGGGCATCAGCACGGCGAACAGCCGGCTGATCCGGGCCAGCTGGGTGAAGTCGTTGAGCAGCGCCTTCCCGGCCCCGGGGTACTGGATCTTGACCGCGACGGCCCGGCCGTCGCCCCACACCGCCCGGTGCACCTGCCCGCT
>DASWUW010001276.1:0-4084 GCA_036406335.1 Trebonia sp. | reverse complement strand
TTGGGCGTATAGCAGTAGCGCATCGCGTCGCAGCCGGGCGACGCTTCCTCGGTGACCTCGAAACGGACCCGGTTCCAGCCCGAAAGGGCCGAGGTGATGGCGCCCCCGGTACCGGGGTGTCCCTTCCAGGTCAGCTCAGCGCGAAGAAACCCCGGGGCAGCTGGCTGACTGACCCAGGGCATGCTGACAGCAGTCCCGACGGTCCCCGCCACTGCCCACTCAATGTGCGGGCATAGCGCGGGTGGCGCCGAGTGAACCTGCAGAACGCCGTAAACCGACACCGGTGCCTCCCTGCGTAAGACGAGGTTCGCCTTCCCCTGCGGCCTCGTCCGTCTCGGGCGGCACCCTGGCGCACTAGCTCCGCACAGGATCTCCGGTATCCGCGTCACATTCTGCCGTACGGCCGGCGGCGGCACCAGTGCTACGGGCTAGAAAATGTCGCCGGCGTAGCAGCATGACCAGCACGGCGAGCGCGGCCGTCCCGCTGCGGATTCCGTCCCGTGGTCGCCTGCCTGGTCACAGCCGGTCTTCGCGGCCGCCGCGGGCAGGCGTTTCGCCGGGCCGGGAGCAGGGAGAATAGCGGGATGCAGTTTTCCGCGGCGGCCGAGGCCGTGTCGGCCGCCGCCTTGCTCGTAGTCCTCGCCTGGGCGGTGCGGCGGCCGTGGGGATGGCCGGAAGCGGTGGCGGCGGTCCCGGCGGCGGCACTCGTCCTGCTGACCGGCGCGGTGACCGGTTCCGCGGCGGCGGACCAGGTGAAGCAGCTGCTGCCCGTGGTTGGCTTCCTGGCCTGCGTGCTAGTGCTCGCGCAGCTGTGCGACGACGACGGGCTGTTCCGCTACCTGGGGGCGTGGCTCGGGCGCGGCCGGCCCGGGGCCGGGGCGCCGCGGCTGCTCACCCGGGTGTTCGCCGTGGCCGCGGTGACGACCGCGGTGCTGTCCCTGGACGCGACCGTGGTGCTCCTCACCCCGGTGGTGCTGATCGCCGCCGGGAGGCTGCGCGTCCCGGCCCGCCCGCACGCCTACGCCTGCGGGCACCTGGCGAACTCGGCCTCCCTGCTGCTTCCGGTGTCCAACCTGACCAACCTGCTGGCGCTGGCGGTGAGCGGGCTGGCGTTCGGCCGGTTCGCCGCGCTCATGGCGCTGCCCTGGCTGGCCGCGATCGGGGTGGAGTACCTGGTGATCAGGTGGTCGTTCGCGGCGGACCTGAGGGCACCGTCCGGTACCCGGACTCCCGCCGGCGGCGGTCCCGGCGGCGGGGAGGAGGAGGAAGCCGGAACCGTTCGGGATGATTCGGCCGGGGATGGCCGGGCCGGCCAGGTTCCGGTGTTCTCGCTGGTCGTGGTGGGCGCGACGCTCGGCGGGTTCGCGGTCGCGTCGGCGGCCGGGGTAAACCCGGCGTGGGCCGCGCTGGGCGGGGCCCTGCTGCTCGCGGCCCGGGCGCTGACCCGGGGCAAGACCACCGTCACGGCCGTCGCGGGCAGCGCCGACGTGCCGTTCCTGCTGTTCGTGATCGCCCTGGGGATCGTGGTGGCGGCCGTGACCGGCAACGGGCTCGGGGCCGCGCTGCGCCCGGCCCTCCCGGCCGGCACGTCGCTGCCCGCGCTGCTCGCGGTCGCGGCGCTGTCGGCGGCGCTGGCCGCGGTGGTGAACAACCTGCCCGCCGTGCTCGTGCTGCTGCCGCTGGCCGCGCCGTCGGGCGCCGGCGCGGTGCTGGCGGTGCTGATCGGCGTCAACATCGGCCCCAACCTCACCTACACCGGCTCGCTGGCCACCCTGCTGTGGCGGCGGGTACTGCGTGACTCCGGCGCGGACGTCCCGCTCCGGGAGTTCACCCGGCTGGGGGTGGCAGCGGCGGTGCCCGCGCTCGGGCTGGCCGTGCTCGGCCTGTGGCTGGCGTTGCGGCTCTAGACAGCCCGGTTCGGGCGAATAGGGTAACCGGTGCGGTTTGCGGGTAGGTTACGGGCCATGCCAGCAGCCGACCGGCCCAGCCGGACTGTTGGCGTGGACCGGCTGGAGCCGGGCGATCACGCGTTCCTCGGCTACGCCGACGACGAGACCCGCTGGGACATCCTCGGCGTCTTCACCCAGCAGGGATTCGAGCGCGGCGAGAAGGTTCTGCTGCTGGTGGACGCCGGCCACGCTCCCGGCTGGGTGGCGGCCCGGGTAACCGGCGGCCCGGCGGCCGCGGCGCGCGCCCTGCGCACCGGACAGCTGGTGGTGTCGAACGCACCGCGGTTCGCCCGCGGCGAGTTCGAGGCCGGCCGCCTGGTCGAGGGGGTGCGGCGGCGCACCGACACCGCGGCCGCCGAGGGCTTCAGCGGGCTGCGCAGCGCCAGCGAGATGTCGCTGGCACTCGCCCCGGTCGATCATCTCGGCCAGGCCGTCGAGTACGAGACCGCGCTGCACGCGTCGCTGTTCAGCGGCCAGCGCACCGCCGGGGTCACCGCGCTCTGCTACTGGGACGAGCGGCTGTTCGGCGAAACCGACGCCATGGACGCCGCCCGGTCCGCGCACCCGGTCCGCCTGCTGCCCCGCCTGGGCGCCCTGCACACGGAGGTCTCCGGCGACCGCGTCTCCGTCACCGGGGACAGCGACCTGGCCACCCGGACGTCGTTCGACCAGGCGCTGCGGGCGCTAGCCGCCCGGCCGGCCGGCACGCTCGTCCTCGACATCACCGACCTGTCGTTCTTTGACGGGCACAGCGCCGGCGCGGTGCTGCGGCTGGCGGCCGGCCTGCCGTCGCCGCGACGGCTCGAAGTGCAGTGCCGCGGGACCCAGCTCCGGCTGCTGCACCTGCTCGGCAGCCGCTCCGTCCGGCAGCTGTCGCTCGTCACCACCCGGTTGTAACGGCCGAATCCGGGCCTGCTTGTTAGCCTGGTAGCCCATGACAGCTCCAGACGGCAGCCGGAAACCAGACGAGCCCCAGGCCGGGCCCGGGCCCGGGCGCGGCGGGCGCGGGCTCGCCGTCCGGGACGCGGGGGCGCTGATCTTCGCCGCCGACATGTACGGGGTGCAGCTCGACCAGCTCGCCGTGCTCACCGGGGGCGAGCGGCGGGCGCGGGCGGCGGCGGCCCGGTGGCGCGAACTCGGCTACGCCGAGACCGGCCGGCTCGGTCCCGGTCCCGCCTGGCTGTGGGTGACCAGGCCCGGCCTGACCGCCTGCGGGCTGACGTACTCGCCCGCCCGGCCGGCGCTGTCCCGGCTGGCGCACACCCGGGCGGTCACCGCGGCCCGGATCGCACTCGAGGCGACCGGCGGCTACCGCCGGGCCGTGGCCTTCTGGCGCTGCGAGCGGCGGATCCGGGCCCGCCACGGGGTCGGCCTGCGGCAGCACCTGCCCGACGCCGAGGTGCACTGGCCCGACGGCGCGGAAATCGGGTGGGCCGGAGAATGCTGGGCGGTCGAGGCCGAGCTCTCCCCCAAAACGGTCGCCCGGACCGTCGCCATCATGCGGGAAATCCTCGGCCGCACCGGAGACTACGGCTGCCTCGCGGCCGAGGCCGCGGTGCCCGGGCGGCCGCCGCGGCACGCCCGGGCGCTGTACCTGTGCTCGCCCGCCGCGCTGAACACGGTGCTGCGGGCCCGGGAGGCCCTCGGCCCCCTCGGCGCGCGGATCGAGGTCCGCGACCTCCCGCCCGGCGCGCTGCTGCCGTAGCCGGGCCGACCGGACCCGCCCGGCGGGGCGGGCGGGCGTAAGGGGATCGTAAGCGGACGTAGGACGCATTTCCGGCGGGTGCTGTGGTGAGCTGAGGGCGTGCTGAGCGGGATGGGGTAGCGGCGTGCGCGGACAGCGGGCGGCGGCAGCCGGGCATCCCGTCCGGCGGGCGCTCGGACGCGGGCTGCTACGGGCAGCCAGGGGCGCCGCGCTGCTCGCGGCCGCGGTGGCGCTCGCACCGGTGACGGTGGTCGCGGCGGCCGCCTTCGGCTACGGGTGGTGGCGCGGCGCGGCGCCCCGGCGGGTAGGCGCGGCCGCGCTCTGGTGCCTGCCGATGGTCGTCGCGTGGCTGGCCGCGGTCGCGGCCTGGCCGCCGAGCGCGTCTTCCGGGGCCGGCTACCCGGCCGGGACCGGGCCCGGGACCGGGTGG
>DASWUW010001275.1:0-5280 GCA_036406335.1 Trebonia sp. | reverse complement strand
CGAGGATCAGGTCCGCGTCCGCCACCGCACGCCGTACCGGCTCCCCGGCGCCGTGGGGGACCACCCGGCCGCCGGCCGCGGCGAGCGCCCGGGCCGCCGCGTCGTGGATCCGCGGGGCCGCCGCGACGGCGGTCACCGACGCACCCCGGCGGGCCAGCCGCTCCCCCGCGTACAGCGCGTCCCCGCCGTTGTCTCCGGACCCGGCGAGGATGACCACCCGCGCGCCGTAGACCCGGCCGGCCGAGACGCGCAGCAGGTCCGCGCACACCGCCGCGAGCCCGGCCGCCGCCCGCTGCATCAGGGTCCCGTCGGGGACCTGGGCCATCAGGGCCGCTTCCGCCGCCCGTACCTGGGCCACTGAGTAAGCATCGCGCATGCCCCCAGTCTGCCCCAGCGGGGTTGCGGGGCGGCGGCCGACGGCGGGTTCAGACCCAGCCGAGGCCGGCTGGGCGGCCGGCGCCGGGCTGGCCGGCCTGGTGACGGCCTGCCCGGGGGGAGCCGCCTTCGGCGATGACGACGGCGCTGGCGATGCCGCCGTCGTGGCTGAGGGACAGGTGCCAGCCGGTGACGCCGAGGCGGTCCGCGGCCGCCATGACGGTCCCGCTGACGGTGAGCCGGGGGCGGCCGCCGGGCCCGGGGGCGACCTCAGCGTCGGTCCAGAGCAGCCCGCGGGGGGCGCCCAGGGCTTTGGCCAGTGCCTCCTTGGCGGCGAAGCGGGCGGCTAGCGACCGCGGCGGCAGGCCCCGCTCACCCGTGGTGAACAGGCGGCCGGCTAGGCCGGGGGTGCGCGCGAGGGCCTGCTCGAAGCGGGCGATGTCGACGACGTCGATGCCGACGCCGACGATCACGACACGGCCAGGCGAACCGCGTCGGCCAGCTGCTCGGCGACCTGCTCGGCGAGGTCGGCCTGCCGGGCCTCGACCATAACCCGGATGACCGGCTCGGTGCCGCTCGGCCGGAGCAGCACGCGGCCGGCCGCGCCCAGCTTGGCCTCGGCCGCGCTCACCGCGACGGCCACCGCCGGGTCGGTCATCGCCCGGTCCTTGTCGCCCCGCACGTTGATGAGCACCTGCGGGTACCGGGTCATCATCTTGGCCGCGGCCGAGACCGGGATGCCGTTGCCGTTTACCGCGGCCAGCAGGTGCAGGCCGGTCAGCACGCCGTCTCCGGTGGTGGCGTGGCCCAGCTGGATGATGTGCCCCGACTGCTCTCCGCCGAGCGTGTAACCGCCGTCCACCATGGCGGCGTAGACGTTCTTGTCGCCCACCGGGGTCTCGATCACCGCGATGCCCGACTCGCGCATCGCGGCATGGAAGCCGAGGTTGGACATCACGGTGACGACCACGGTGTCGCCGGCCAGCTGGCCGTTGCGCTTCAGCTGGGACGCGAGTACCGCGATGATCTGGTCGCCGTCGAGCGGCTGGCCCTCGTCGTCAACCGCCAGGCACCGGTCGGCGTCGCCGTCGAAGGCCAGGCCCGCGTCCGCCCGGTGCTCGATGACGGCGGCCGCCAGCGTGTCCAGGTGAGTAGAACCGACGCCCGCGTTGATGTTGAGTCCGTCCGGTGCGGCGCCGATCGCGATGACCTCGGCGCCGGCCCGGCGCAGGGCGCGCGGGCCGATGCTGAAGGCGGCGCCGTGAGCACAGTCCACCACGACCCGCAGTCCGCGCAGCGGAGGCTGCCCGGCTGTTTCCGGCAGGCTGGCGAGCAGGTGGTCCAGGTAGGTCTCGTGGGCGGAGTAAGCGTCGGTCACCCGGCCGAAGCCCGCCTCGGTGAGGTCGGCCGTAGCCCCGGCGCGCATCCCCGCCTGGATCAGGTCCTCGGTCTTGTCCGGCAGCTTGACACCGCCGCGCCCGAAGAACTTGATCCCGTTGTCGGCGGCCGGATTATGGCTGGCGGAGAGCACGACGCCAAAGTCAGCGTGCAGTGCCGCGGTGAGGTAGGCGACGGCGGGAGTCGGGATGATCCCGAGGCGCAGCACGTCGACCCCGGAGCTGGCCAGCCCGGCGACGACGGCCGCTTCGAGGAAGTCGCCGGAGGCGCGTGAGTCCCGTCCGATGACGGCGACCGGGCGCGGGGCGAGACCAGAAGCGGCCGCGGCGGGTGCCAGTACCGGCACCGCCGCGACCGCCAAGTCCATGGCGAGCTGTGCGGTCAGCTCAACCCCGGCTACCCCGCGCACACCGTCAGTACCGAAGATTCGGCCCATGTCGGCAGATGTGGGTATGCCAGCCGACGGCTAGCGCTTGGAGTACTGAGGAGCCTTACGGGCCTTCTTCAGGCCGTACTTCTTCCGCTCGGTCGCACGCGGGTCCCGGGTAAGGAAGCCGGCCTTCTTCAGCGGCGGGCGGCTCTCCGGGTCGACCAGGATCAGTGCCCGGGCCACGCCGAGACGCAGCGCGCCCGCCTGTCCCGAGACACCGCCGCCGCCGATACGCGCGATCACGTCGAAGTTGCCCTCGGCGCCGAGCGTCACGAACGGCTCGCTGACGATCTGCTGGTGCACCTTGTTCGGGAAGTAAGACTCAAGCGTGCGGCCGTTGATTTTCCACTGTCCGGTGCCGGGGACGATGCGCACGCGCGCGACCGCTTCCTTACGGCGGCCCAGGCCGTTGGCGTGGCCGGTGACCACCGGGCGGCGCGCGGCGCGCGCGCTGGCGGCTTCGGGGGACTCTGTGGTGTACTCCGACGGGGCGTTCTCGGCGTCGATCTCGGTTCCGGCGACAGTCTCCGGGTCGAGGTACGTCGTGTCTTCTGCGGGCGTCTCTACGCCAGTGGGCTCGGCCACGTTGCTCTTCCTCACGCTTCCTTGCGGACCTACTGGGTAATCTGCCGGATCTCGAATGGCTGCGGCTGCTGCGCCTGGTGCGGGTGCACCGGGCCCGCGTAGACCTTGAGCTTGCCCAGCGTCTTGCGGCCGAGCGAGTTCTTGGGGAGCATCCCCTTGACCGCCTTCTCGACCGCGCGCGTCGGGTGCTTGGCCATCATGTCCGCGTAGCTCATCTCGCGGAGGCCGCCCGGGTAGCCGGAGTGCCGGTAGGCCTTCTTGTTCTCGAGCTTGGCCCCGGTCAGCGCGACCTTGTCCGCGTTGATCACGATGACGAAGTCACCCGTGTCGACGTGCGGAGCGAAAATGGGCTTGTGCTTGCCCCGCAGCAGCACCGCCACATGGCTGGCCAAACGGCCGAGCACTACGTCGGTGGCGTCGATGACATGCCACTGACGCGTGATGTCACTGTCCTTCGGGCTGAAAGTGCGCACAGTCGTTTAGCCTTCGCGTGTGGTTCGTGATCCTCAAGACCCTGCTACCTGAAAAGGTCCAGGTGGCTACCGGATGGTCCAGGTGCCGGGTCGGCGCAGCCGGAGATGCTGCTCGTCGCGGATGACGCCAACGCAGCATACTCGAATCCACGCCCGCTGCCAAAGTGCGCGCAGACTCCCCTGCCGTTATCCCTCCAGCCTACCGCACCTGGCGGTGTCCGGCTGCCGTGGGCGGTACGGCCGGTTGCAGTGCGTCAGGCGCCGCTGGTGCCGGGCGCGGCGGCCGGCACTGTCTGTTTAGCCGCGTATCCGCTGTGCCGGCACTCCGGCGGAAAAAACTTATCCGGCCGTGTCGCAGCTGTTACGAACGCTACTCTCGATGGTATGGAAAACCGAGGTGGGGACGTCTCCGGCACACGCGGGGCCGGGGGGCGCCAGACGCCTTGGCAGTCGTCGTCCGATGACTATCCGGCGGCCGACGGCAGCGGCGCTGGCTACGAACCAGACGGCGGCTACCTGGGACAGGGCCAGCCGGGGCCGGTTCAGCCAGAGCACGGCGGGCAGCAGCCGAACCAGTACGGCCAGTACGGCCAGCACAGCTCGTCCTACGAGCAGCAGGCGTACGGAGACGCGTACCCGTCAGCGCCGGCCTACGAGGACTACGAGCCGACGGCCGGCGGTGCGGGCGGTTACGGCGGCCCGGCCGCGTACGGACGCTCCGACGACTACGGGCCCGAGCGCGGCGCGAACCCGCCCTCCGGCTACGGCCAGGGCGGCTACGACCCGCAGGCCGCGTCCGGGTACGGCCCCGGAGACGGCGGTTACCGGGGCGCGGGCAACGGCTACCCGGGCGCGGGCGACGGCGGCTACCCGGACCCGAACGGCGGTTACGGCCAGCCCGGCGGTTACCCGGCCCTCCCCGCGGGCAGCGGCGGTTACCCGGCTCCCGGCGCCTCCGGCGGTACTCGGCCTGGCCGCGGCAGCGCGTACCCGGACCAGGGCAGCAGTTACCCGGCTCCAGACGGTACCTACCAGGGCCAGCACGGTGCTTACCAGGACCAGAACGGCGCCTACCAAGGCCAGCACGGTGCCTACCAAGACCAGAACGGTGCTTACCCGGCGCCGGACAGCGGCTACCAGAGCCCCGGCGAGAGCGGTTACCCGGGCCAGGGCGGTTACCCGGCTCCCGGAGGCGGCGGTTACCCGGCGCCCGGCGGCGGTTACCCGGGCCAGGGCGGTTACCAGAACCCGGGCGGCGGACCGCCCCCGGGCCCCGGCGGCAACGACTACCCGGACTCCGGGGGCAGCGGCGGGTACCCGGCACCGGGCGGCGGCTACCAGTCCCCCGGTGCCAACGGCGGCTACCAGGGCCCCGGCGGCGGCTACGGGGATCAAGACCGCGGCTACGGCCAGGACCGCGGCTACAGCCAGTCCGGCGGGTACCCGCCTCAGTCCGCGGGCAACGGCGGCTATCCGGCCCTGTCCGGCGGCTCCGGCCCCGGCTCCGGAGCTGGCTACCCGGCGCAGGACGCGGGTAACGACTGGTACGGCGGCCAGCCCGCCGCGGCGAACGGCGCGAGCTTCGCCGACACCGGGTCGTACCAGCTCAACGGGCGGGTCGCCGACGAGTACGGCACCGGCCCGCGCGGCGCGCGGCGCGACCCGGCCCGCGACTTCGGCCCCGGTCCGCAGAATCCCGTCCCGCAGCTGGACAGCCAGCAGCCCACGGCGGTGATCCCGGCCCTCTCCGGCCCGCCGCGCGGCGGGCCGGAGGCCGGCTACGGCACCGCCCGGCAGGAACGCTTCCCGGAGAACGCCCCTTACCCGGGGTACGGACCGGACGGCCCCGGCACCGCGGGCCGCGGGCCGGGCGACGGTTACCCGGAATCCGCGGGTCCCGACACGTACAACTCCTATGACGACTACGCCACCCGCGGCGAGTTCGCCGGGCCGGCCGGAACCAACGGGTACGCCGCCCCCAACGGGTACAGCAGTCCCGGCGGGTACGGCGGAGCGGGC
>DASWUW010001274.1:0-2953 GCA_036406335.1 Trebonia sp. | reverse complement strand
TGCCTGGGGCGCCTGGGACGGCGGGGGCATGACCAGCCCGGCCGCCGTGGCCGAGCTGGCCCGGCGCGGCGTGCTGGCGATGAGCCCGCCGCGCGCGATCCGGGCGCTGGAGCAGGCCCTGGACGCGGGAGAGGCCCAGCTCGTGGTGACCAGCATGGACTGGACCCGGTTCGCTCCGGCGTTCGGCGTTCGGCGGGCCAGCCCGCTGCTGCGCGACCTGCCCGAGGCGGCCGCGGCCCTGCAGGCGGCCCCGGCCGTCCCCTCGGGAGCGGACCGCGCGCTGCGCGGCCGGCTGGCCGGGCTGCCCCGCGCCGAGCAGGACCGGGTGCTCACCGACCTGGTGCGCGCCGAGGCCGCGGCGGTGCTGGGGCACGCGGGACCGGAGTCGATCGACGCCGCCCGCGCCTTCAGGGAACTCGGGCTCGACTCGCTGACCGCGCTCGACCTGCGCAACCGGCTGGCCGCGGCGACCGGGCTGACCCTGGCGGCCACCCTCGTCTACGACCACCCCAGCCCGGCCGACCTGGCCCGGCACCTGTGGGCCCTGGAGTTCACCGGAGGGGACGCGGGCGACCCGCTGGCGGCGGAGCTCGACCGCTTCGAGTCGCGCGTCTCCGCGCTGACCGACGGCGACGAGGCGCGGGAGCTGGTCGAAGACCGCCTCAAGCGGCTGCTGGCCAAGGTGGCCGGCACCGCCGGCGCCGGCGACGGCCAGGTTGTCGCGCGGAAGATCGAGTCCGCCTCCGACGACGATCTCATCAACTTCATCCACGCCGAGCTAGGCAGGTAGGGACGTTCCGATGGCTGACGAAGAGACCCTGCGCGACTACCTGAAGTGGGCCACGGCCAACCTGCACGAGGCCCGGCAGCAGCTGCGCGACGCCGAAGACCGCGAGCACGAGCCGATCGCGATCGTCGGGATGGGCTGCCGGTTCCCCGGCGGGGTGCACACCCCCGACGAGCTGTGGGACCTGGTGGCGGCGGGCACGGACGCGATCGCGCCGTTCCCCGGTGACCGCGGCTGGGACACCGCGGTGCAGCTGGCCAACTCCGGTGACGGCAGCGACTACGCGCGCCTGGGCGGGTTCCTGTTCGGCGCGACCGGGTTCGACTCCGGGTTCTTCGGGATCAGCCCCCGGGAGGCCGTCGCCATGGACCCGCAGCAGCGGCTGCTGCTCGAGGTGTCCTGGGAGGCACTCGAACGGGCCGGCATCGACCCGCAGTCGCTGCGCGGCAGCCAGACCGGGGTTTTCACCGGGGCGTCGGGGTCGGGTTACGACATCAGCCTGCTGATGACGATGAACGGCACCGGGGGCCTGGAAGGGCACATGCTCACCGGCAACACCGGCAGCGTGATCTCCGGCCGGGTCTCCTACTTCCTCGGGCTCGAAGGTCCCGCGGTCACCGTCGACACCGCCTGCTCCTCGTCACTGGTCTCCCTGCACCTGGCCTGCCAGGCCCTGCGCGCCGGGGAGTGCTCCCTGGCCCTGGCCGGCGGCGTGACGATCATGGCCACGCCGGGCAACTTCATCGAGTTCTCCCAGCAAGGCGGCCTGGCCGGCGACGGCCGGTGCAAGTCGTTCGGCGCCGGGGCCGACGGCACCGGCTGGGGCGAGGGCGCCGGCGTGCTGGTCGTCGAGCGCCTGAGCGACGCGCGGCGGAGCGGGCACCAGGTGCTCGCGGTCGTCACCGGGACCGCCGTCAACCAGGACGGCGCCTCCAACGGGCTGACCGCGCCCAGCGGCCCGTCGCAGCAGCGGGTCATCCGGGCCGCGCTGGACAGCGCCCGGCTGACGCCCGCCGACATCGACGCGGTGGAGGGGCACGGCACCGGAACCAGCCTGGGCGACCCGATCGAGGCCCAGGCGCTGCTCGCGACCTACGGGCAGCATCGCGGCCGCTCGCTCTGGCTGGGCTCGGTCAAGTCGAACATCGGCCACACCCAGGCCGCGGCCGGCGTGGCCGGCGTCATGAAGATGGTCCTCGCGCTGCAGCACCAGGAACTGCCCCGGACCCTGCACGCGGACGAGCCGTCCCCCCACGTGGACTGGTCGGCGGGCGACGTCCGGCTGCTGACCGAGCCGGTTCCCTGGCCGGCCGCCGCCGCCGGCGCGCACGCGGACGCGCGCCCGCGCCGGGCCGCCGTCTCCGCGTTCGGGGTCAGCGGCACCAACGCGCACGTGATCATCGGCGAAGCGCCGGCCGCGGCCGCGATTCCCGACGTCCCGGACAGCCCCCCAGCTCCGGTCCCGGTGCTCGCCGCTGCCCCTCTGACCTGGCTGGTGTCCGGGCGGTCGGCGGACAGCCTGCGGGCGCAGGCCGGCCGGCTGGCGGACTGGCTGCGCTCGCGCCCGGACCTCGGCCCGGCCGACGTGGCCTGGTCCCTGGCCGTGACCCGGTCCCAGCTGGAGTACCGGGCCGCCGTGCTCGGTGACAGCCGGGCCGAGCTGACGGCCGGCCTCGCCGCGCTCGCGGCCGGCCAGCGCGCGGACGGTGCCGCGACTGGCACCGGGCCGGCCGCGAACGCGGTCCGGGTGGGGCTGCTGTTCTCCGGCCAGGGATCGCAGCGGGCCGGGATGGCGGCCGGCCTGCACGCGGCGTCCCCGGTGTTCGCGGCGGCGTTCGACCGCGCCTGCGCGATCCTGGAGGGCCTGCTCGGCGTGCCGGTGGCCGAGGTGGCGCTGGGCCGGGGTCCGCTCGGGGCGGCCGACCCGCGGGCCGACGAGACGCTGTACGCCCAGCCGGGGCTGTTCGCCCTGCAGGTCGGCCTGTCCGCGGTGCTGTCGGCGGCCGGGATCGTCCCGGCGGCGGTGGCCGGGCACTCCGTGGGCGAGGTCGCCGCGGCGGTCACGGCCGGGGTGCTGTCCCTGGAGGACGCCTGCGCGCTGCTGGCCGCACGGGCCCGGCTGATGCAGGCGCTGCCCGCCGGCGGCGCGATGTGCGCGGCCGGCGT
>DASWUW010001273.1:0-3185 GCA_036406335.1 Trebonia sp. | reverse complement strand
CGCGGCGCAGCCGACCTCTTCCGCGGAGCAGGACTCCGCGGCGGAGCAAGCCTTCGAAGCGCAAGAATACGACGGCGAATAAGCCCGGATAGGGAGGCCTGCCAGTGAGCACGCCCGAGGTTTTCGAGTACGCCAGCGGCGACCTGCTCGCCAGCGCCGCCGCGGCGCGGACGGTGACCAGGCTGGCCGACGCAGCCGAGGCCCAGGGGTACGCGCACCTGGTACTCACCGGCGGCGGGATCGGCACCAAGGTCATGGCGGCGATCGCCGCCTCCCCGGCCCGGGACGCGGTCGACTGGCGCCGGGTCGACTTCTGGTGGGGCGACGAGCGGTTCGTGGCGACCGGTGACCCGGATCGGAACGAGACCGGCGCCCGCTCGGCCCTGCTCGACCAGATCGGCGCCGACCCGGCCCGGGTCCACGTGATGCACGGGCCGGACGGCCCGGACGGCGACGACCCGGACGCGGCCGCCGCCCGTTACGCGGCCGAGCTGGCTGCCGCCGGCGGGAACGCGGCCGTCCCGGCGTTCGACGTGCTGATGCTCGGCATCGGCCCGGAGGGGCACGTCGCCTCGATTTTCCCCGATGCTCCGGCCGCGCAGGCCCCCGGCACGGTGGTCGCCGTGCGGAACTCGCCCAAGCCGCCGCCCACCCGGCTTTCCCTGACGTTCGCCGCCCTGCAGGCCGCCCGCGAGGTGTGGATCCTGGCCAGCGGCGGGGAGAAAGCCGGTGCGGTGGCTGAGTCGCTGTCAGGCGTGAGCCAGGACAAGCTCCCGGCAGCGGGCGCGCGCGGGCGGGAGCGGACCCTGTACCTGATCGACGCGGCGGCCGGGGGGCAGATCCCCCGCTAGCGGGGGTGACCTGCCGTCAGCGGCGGCGGATGGAGGCCCCGATCGACACCAGCACGCACACGACGATGAACAGGAACACGACGCCCGGCGCGAGGGTGCCGTGCGACACCAGCAGGATCCAGATTGCCACCGGGATCAGCAGGCCGACCGGGCTGCGGCGGTGCCGTACCTCGGGCTCCCCCGGCTCCGCCTGGGATTCCAGGTCTGACCGCTGCGGGCTGGCCGGCAGCCCGGCCGCCGCGGGTACCGGGCGGTCCGGAATGTCGGTGCCGAGCAGCGGCTGGGTGGGCAGGTCGACGGTCAGCTGGCGCAGGTCGCCCCAGGTTTTGGCCGCGTAGGCGTCCGAGGTGCGCTCGTCGAACTCGTCCAGGGTCAGCCGGCCTGCCGTGAACGCCTCCCGGAGCGCGTCCACCACGACGTCCCGGTCAGCGTCAGAAGCGCGAATGGGGTCATCGGTGGCCATGAGCAGTTCTTCCCCTCGGGAGGCAGGCCTTTTCTATGCTACATTGCCGCCTCGGGGCCGGAGCGGGCCGGCCGTCCCCGGGGAACAATGCGGGTCAATAAGATCTGGGTCATGCCTCCGCTCCCGGTGACCGGCAGTCACTTCATCGTCTGCGGCGACAGCCCGCTCGCCTACCGCATCGCGCGGGAACTCACCTTGCGCTACGGCGAGGAAGTCACCGTCGTGCTGGCGGACAAACTGGCCAGCCACGGGCCGCGGATCGCCGGGCTGCGCGGCGTGACCGTGCGCGAGCACGGCGGACTGACCAGCGAAGCCTTCGCCGACGCGGGCGTGGCGACAGCCCGGGCGGTAGCCCTGGTCGGGCCGGACGACCTGGCCAACTTCCACGCGGCGCTGCGCGCCCAGGAGCTCAACCCCGAGCTGCGGCTGGTTGTCGCCGCCTACAACCGGCGGCTGGGCGATCACCTCAGCGGCTTCTTCCGCGACTGCACGGTGCTGTCGCGCAGCCAGCTGGCCGGGCCGGCGCTGGTGGCCGCCGCCCTGGGCGAGACCGCTCCCAGCCATATCCGGTTGTCCGGGCGCACCCTGTACGTGACCCGGCGCGAGGACACCCTGGGCGGCCAGGTGCTGTGCGGGCTCGCGGTTCCCGAGGACCCCGGCGGCACCACCCAGCTCGTCGCCCCCGAGGACCTGGACGGGCGGGCGGACCTGGTCCTCGCCGTGGCCGACGGCACCCCGCGCGACCCGCTGGCCCGGCGGCGCCAGCCGCTGCGCGGCGCGCTGCGGCTGGGCGGGCAGCTGCTGTGGAATAAGTTCGGCGCGATCTTCGCGGTGCTGTTCACGGTGGCGCTGGCCGGCTTCAGCCTGCTCGCCGCCGCAGGCCATGCTCCCGGCGACGTAATCTACCTGGGAATCATGGACTTGACCGGGTCCGCGCTGACCAGCACGGGGAACGCGGACGTGGAGAAGGCGGCGCAGGTGCTGCTCACCGCCGACGGGATGGCCCTGCTCCCCCTGGTGACGGCGATCATCGTCGGTGCCCGGCTGACCGGCAAGGTCCGCGGTGAACCGCGGCCGCCGGGCGGGCACGTCATCGTGGTCGGCGGCGGCGACATCGGCACCCGGGTGGCCGGCGGCCTGTACGACCTCGGCTTCGACGTGGCCGTCATCGACCAGAACCCCGAGGCCCGCGGCCTCGCGTTCGCCCGTTCCAAGGGCATGGCCGCGATAGCCGGCGACGCGCCGAGCGAGCGCACGCTGCGCCGGGCCGGCGTGGACAGCGCGATCGCGCTGGTCTCCACCACCAGCAGCGACATCGTGAACCTGGAAACCGCACTGCAGGCCCGGGCGATGCGCGGCGAGGACCTGCGCATCGTACTGCGGCTGTTTGACGACGACCTGGCTCACCGGGTCAGCAAGACGCTGCCCAACGTGGTCTCCCGGTCGGTCTCCTACCTGGCCGCTCCCGCGTTCGCGGTGGCCATGCTGGAACACAAGGCACTGCGGACCATCGCGGTCGGACGGCACGTGCTGGTCATCGCGGACGTCCGGGTGGAACCGGGCTCCGACATCGCCGGGCTGCCGCTGGCCGACCTGGAGCGCGACGGGCTCTCCCGGGTCCTCGCCGTCGCCGAGCGCGGCAGCCAGGGGTTCAGCTGGCACCCGCGGCGCGACCGCCTCCTGGCCGCGGGCGACCGGCTGATCCTGCTTGCCACCCGCGCCGGACTGCCGGTATTCCTGGCCGGAAACCGCCCGCCGGTTAGCGCATCCTGAGATATTAGTACCATTACGCGACGCGACGACACATATGCACCATTTTCCGCATCGAACGCAAATATTTCAGTTAGGCCGACCTATCGCGGCACAGTTAC
>DASWUW010001272.1:0-3874 GCA_036406335.1 Trebonia sp. | reverse complement strand
GCTTCCCGGCCCGCAGCCGCTGCGCCATCACCCCGAACGGATGCGGGCCGCCCGTAGTCGCCAGCACTTCCATCCCCAGTCCCTGGCGGAACGTGAGGAACCGCTGGAACAGCGCCTCCGGTTTGAGCCGCTCGGCCACCGTAGTAAACGACCCGGCTCCGATCAGGATCACCCACCGGCCTGCCTGCTCGAAGTCACCCATGTGAGGCAGCGCGTAGATGACGCCGCGGCCGTTCTTCAGGTGCTCGAGGGTGAGGTCGACGTTCTCCTGGTTCACGTGCATGCCGGCCCGGATGCGCTCGTCGGGAATGATCTGCAGCCGGAAGGTCTCCAGGTAGTAGCGCGCGTAGGAGCGCATGACCGCCCGGGACAGCGCCCGCAGCTCCTGGCTGTCCACCTCGGGGGGCGGTTCTCGCGAGACGCCGCCGCCGCCGGACGGGGCGGCTGAGCGCGCGCGCAGCACCCGGACCAGGTTGCCCTCAAGGACCTGCACCCCGCCGCCCTGACGGCGCCAGGCGAGGTCCGCGCCAAAGTTGAACAGGCCCCGCGCGGCCGGCTCGGGCAGGCGGCAGACCAGGCTCCAGCCCGCGCTGAACGCGGCCCCGGTCAGCCGTTCCCGCAAGGTCTCCGGCATCAGATTTCCCGGGGCGGCACGGGGGCGGGACCGGCCGGCGGCTGATTCGTCACGGGCGGCCCGGCCTGGGCCGGCTCCGCCTGGGCCGGCTGGGCCTGGGCCTGGGCGTCCAGGTAGACGGCGCGCATCCGCTGGTACAGGGTAATCGCGGTGCCCGCCGCGAGTCCCCACATGCCGACCGGCAGGACGTAGGGGATGCCGAGGCCGGACAGGCCGATCGCGGTCAGGCCGATCAGCACCCGTTCCGGGCGCTCGATCAGGCCGACGTTGGCGTTTAGCCCCAGGCCTTCGGCGCGGGCCTTGACGTAGGACACGCATAGACCGCCCACCAGGCAGAACAGAGCCACTACGGCCAGCAGGTGGTCGACCCGGATGAACCAGATGATGATGCCGCCGAAGATGGCGGCGTCGCCGAACCGGTCCATGGTGGAGTCGAGGAACGCGCCGTACTTGCCCGAGCTGCCCTTGATCCGGGCCAGCTGGCCGTCGAGCATGTCGGTGAAGATAAACACGGTCGCGGTCGCGGCACCAGGGAAAAGCCAGCCGATCGGCAGCATCGTCAAGGCGGCCGCGGCCACGCCGAAGGTGCCGCCCACCGTGATCATGTTCGGGGTGACCGGCGTACGGGCGAGCGCCTGGATCAGCGGGCTGAACAGGCGGCCGAAGAAGGGACGGAGAAAGTTCAACATGGCCGGTCAAGATCTTACTGTCTGCTCGGCCGGGACGTCCCCTGATGCCCGATCAGGCCGGCCCCGCCCGGCTTGATTGTCACCTGACGGCCACCCGGCGGATTCGTACCGGGGGGCTTGTGGTAAGACGCTGGCCAGTTCACGCTGTGCTTACGAAACTCAGCGAGCGCAAGGAGGCGGCGAGAGTGACGAACACCAGCAGCCCGGGAGGGACAGGACCGGCAGCAGCGGGCAGGGAAACCGGGGCTGACCGCATCCGCAACGTGGTGCTGGTCGGCCATTCCGGTAGCGGAAAGACGACTCTGGCCGAGGCGCTGCTCCTGCACACGGGCATCGTGGCCCGGGCCGGGCGGGTCGAGGACGGGACCACGGCCAGCGACTTCGACGAGGTCGAGATCAGGCAGCGGCGGTCGGTGAACCTGGCCCTGACGCCGTTCGTTTCCGACGGGATAACCGTCAACCTGCTGGACACCCCGGGATACGCCGACTTCACCGGCGACCTCCGGGCCGGGCTGCGCGCCGCGGACTGCGCGCTGTTCGTAGTCGCGGCCACCGACGGCATCGACGGGGTGACCCGGCTGCTGTGGGACGAGTGCGCCGCGGTCGGGATGCCGCGGGCCGTCGTCATCACCAAGATCGACCACGGGCGGGCGGAGTTCCCGGCGGTGCTGGCAGAATGCCGGGACGCGTTCGGCGAAGGGGTTCTGCCGCTCTACCTGCCGGTACCCGGCACTGACGGCAGCGGGGTCAGCGGGCTGATCGGACTGCTCTCGGAGACCCGGTACGACTACTCGTCGGGAACGCGGGCCGCCTCGCCGGCGTCCGAGGCGCCCGGCGCGGAGCTGACGCCGGCCGCGCGGGACTCGCTGATCGAGGGGATCATCACCGAGAGCGAAGACGAGACGCTCATGGAGCGGTACCTGGCCGGCGAGACGGTACCGACCGACGTGCTCATCGCCGATCTGGAAACCGCTGTCGCCCGCGGGTCGTTCTACCCGGTGCTGGCGGTCTCCTCGCCACTCGGCATCGGCCTGGCGGAACTGCTCGAGATCATCACCCAGGCGTTCCCCTCGCCGCTCGAGCACCCGCTCCCGCCGGTCACCTCGGCCGTCACCGGAGCAGAAGTCACCGGGCTGACCTGCGACCCGGACGGGCCGCTGCTGGCCGAGATCGTCAAGACCACCTCCGACCCCTACGTCGGGCGGATCTCGCTGGTCCGCGTGTTCTCCGGGACGCTCCGGCCAGACCTGCCGGTGCACGTCTCCGGGCACGGCCGGGTCGAGCGCGGGCATCCCGACCACGACGACGACGAACGGATCGGCGCGCTGACCTCGCCCCTGGGCAAGCAGCAGCGGCCGGTCCCCGCCGGCCCCGCCGGGTCGGTCTGCGCGGTGGCGAAGCTGACGACCGCGGAGACCGGCGACACCCTGTCCTCCCGGGACCAGCCGCTGCTGATGGAGCCGTGGCCGATGCCGGACCCGCTGCTGCCGGTGGCGATCGTGGCCCGGTCCAAGGCGGACGAGGACAAGCTGGCGACTGCGCTCGGCCGGCTGGTGGCCGAGGACCCCACCATGCGGCTGGAAATCAACGCCGAAACCCACCAGCTGGTGCTGTGGTGCATGGGCGAGGCCCACGCGGACGTCCTGCTCGACCGGCTGACGGCGCGGTACGGGGTCGCGGTGGACACGGTGACCTTGCGGGTGCCGCTGCGGGAGACGGTGTCGCTGGCCGCGCGCGGGCTCGGGCGGAACGTGAAGCAGACCGGCGGGCACGGCGAGTACGGGATCTGCCATATCGAGGTGGAGCCGCTGCCGTCGGGGGCTGCCGGGTTCGAGTTCGTCGACAAGATCGTCGGCGGGGTGGTACCGCGGCAGTTCATCCCGTCGGTGGAGAAGGGCGTCCGGTCCCAGATGGAGGCCGGGGTGCTGGCCGGGTACCCGATGACCGGCGTACGGGTCACGCTGCTGGACGGGAAGGCGCACCCGGTGGACTCTTCGGACATGGCGTTCCAGAAGGCCGGGCGGGCCGCGCTGAAGGACGCCTGCGAGAAGGCGGCGCCGATGCTGCTCGAACCGGTCGACGAGGTATCGATCCTGGTACCTGACGGGTACGTCGGCGCGGTCATGTCCGATCTGTCGGGCCGCCGCGGGCGGGTCATCGGCACCACCGCGGTCGGTACCGGGCGGACGCAGATCCGCGCCGAGGTCCCCGAGCTGGAGATCACCCGGTACTCGATCGACCTGCGGTCGGTGTCGCACGGCACCGGGTCGTTCACCCGGGGGTACCTGCGGCACGAGCCGCTGCCGTCGCACCTGGCGGCCAAGGTGGCGGCGGACTCGCGGCCCGCCTAGCGGCCCGAGTCGTGAGGCCCGGCTTCGGCCGGCTTCGGCATAACCAGTTAGCGGGTGGACTTTGGCCGCTGAGAGCGGTCAAAATCTAACCGCTCTTTCTGGACTTGGCCGGTGGGGCGAGCGGGGCGGCGGGGCGGCGGGCGGTTAGGCCGCGGGCCAGGCGTCGGCTAGGAGTTTGCGGGTATCGGCGAGGAGCTGCG
>DASWUW010001271.1:0-3739 GCA_036406335.1 Trebonia sp. | reverse complement strand
CTACCGCCCCAACCTTGTCCTCGACGCCGGCGACAGCGTTCCCTTCGCCGAGAACGACTGGACCGGCCGTGAGATCGCCGTCGGGACCGTGCGCCTGACCGTGATATCGCCCACGCCGCGCTGCGCGGTGCCGACCCTCGCACACGGCCCGCTGCCCCGCCGGAACGACGCGGTGCGGTTCCTGCCTGCCGCTAGTGCCGGGCCGGCCGCGGGACCGGGGCGCCGATCAGCGCCGCCTGCTGCGGCAGGCGGTCCGCGAAGCTGAGTTCGCGGTGCTCGCGGCCCAGACCGTAGGCGTGCCCGTGGGGGAGCTGGCTACCTTGTGCCACCGCCTCCGCCTAGCCGCCCGCGAAGCCGACCGCGCGCTGTCCGGGTCCCCGTCGACCCGGCCGCCGGCCGCCGGAATCGCCGACCTGCTCAACGCGGCCCGGCTGATCCAGCACGACGCGGCCGCCGCTATCGCCGCCGCCGGCTAGCCCTGCGCGTACTCCACGAACTGATGCACCGCCCAGGCCGCGTCCAGCGTGGAGGTGACTGACAGCAGGACCAGCAGGACCACGCCCGCCACCAGCGGCAGGCGCAGCCGCGGCGGGGGGACGAGCAGGGCGGCGACCCGCCGCGGCACCGGGCCGGGACCCGGTCCGGTGCGCCCGGCGATACCGAGCGCGGCCGCCGGGCTCCGTGATCCGGGCCGGGCCGCCTGGGCGGCGAGCGCGGCCCGGGCGACGGCGGTGGCGGCCAGCCTCCGGTCGCCGGCCGCAGCCGCGGCGTGCTCGTCGGCCCAGCGTTCGGCGGTGTAGCCGACGGCGGCGGCGACCGGCCGCAGCAGCGGGTTGGCCGCGGCGGCGACCCGGGCGGCCGCCGTGAAGAGGTAGTGCCGCCCGGCCGCGTGGGTCCGTTCGTGGGCCACCAGCACCTGCCGCTCCGGCCCGGTGAGCGCGTGCAGCATGCCGGAGGTGATCACGATGCGGCCCGGCCAGCCGGGCAGCGTGTACGCGTCGGCCGCCTCGTCGTCGGTGACCACGACCTGTCCGGCTCCGGGCAGGGCGCGGGCCCGGCGCCCGGCGGCGGCGACCGCGCCGATCCGGTGCCGCAGCGCCCGCAAAACCGCGAACACCGCAACCAGCAGAACGGTCCCGGCGATCACCGCGATCAGCCCCAGGGCCGGACTCGAGCGGCTGGCTACGCCCGCCGGCAGGTGCGCGAGCCCGGCCACGAACGGGATGCGCAGCGCCGCGTCGAGCGCGAGGAGGGCCAGGGCGGCGCTGCTCGACGCGGCGAGCACCAGCGCGCCGCCGGCCAGCAGCCAGGTCGCCGCGCGGGGCGGCAGCCGGTCACCCAGCGGCCGGGCGGCCAGCGCCGCGGCCACGGGCAGGAGCAGCGGGAGAACATAAGCCGGCCAGTGCACCTAGGCGGTCACATCCCGGCGGGCGAACGTTACCGCCGCCGCCGTCACGGCCGCCGCGAGGTAGATCACGGCGACGATCAGCCCGTGGCTGTAGCTGACCCGGAGGTCGGCGTTGCCGCCGCCCGCGACCGTGGACAGCGAGATGCCCGGCAGCCAGGGAGCGGTCCCGGGCACGATCCGGGTCAGGATGAACTGCTCGATGACCAGCAGCCAGGCGAAGCCGGCGATCACGGCGGCCACCGCCGAGCGCAGGAACTGCCCGATGACCAGGCCCAGAATGCTGTAGCCGATGACCGCCAGCTCGATGTTGCCCAGCGCCCGCAGCAGGTCGCCGAAGCCGGTACCGGTGAACCAGGCACCGGTCGGGACACCGCGCGACCGGGCCATGGCATTGGCCGCGAGGAACGCGACGAGGGCGGCGAAGGCGGTAGCAAGCACCATGAACGTGACCACCGCGAGCAGCTTGCCGGCGAGCAGCGTGACCCGGCGCGGCTGGCGGACCAGCAGCTGGCGCAGCGTGCCCAGGCTGTACTCGCCGGCCGTCTGCGCGGCGGCGGTGCCGAACGCGACCACGCCGAGCAGGAACGTCGCCCGGGTGAGGCCGAAGACCAGCCCGCCCGGCCGGGCCAGCTGCTGCAGCGAGGGGAGGCCGCCGCCGTCTCCGTGGGCCGGCGCGTTGCTGAAGATCAGCACCACGAACAGGGACGCCGCGGCGGCCAGGCCGAGAAAGGCCGACAGCAGCAGTGTCTTGCGCCTCAGCTTGAGCCACTCGCTGCGAAACGCTGCCGCGATCACCTGATCGCTCCCATCTCCTGGCCGGGGCCCGTCGCCGTCTCGGTCCCGGTCAACTGGAAGAACACGTCCTCCAGGCTCCGGGTGCGCTCGGAGATCTGCCGCAAGGTGATCCCGCCGCGCGCGGCGAGCCGGTTGAGTTCCGCGGCGCTGGAGCTCGAGGCCGCGACGACCGCCGTGCCGTCGGCCGCGCTGGCCGCCTGCAGGCCCGCCGCCTCGAGAAACCGGAGCAGGGGCTCGAGGTCGCCGGGGTGCTCGGGGGCCAGCACGATGTCCGGGTGCTGCGTCCCCGCGAGCTCGGCCACCGGCCCCTGGTGGACCAGCCGGCCGCCGCGGATCATGACGATGTAGTCGCAGACCTGCTCGATCTCCGCGATCAGGTGACTCGATACCAGGACGGTGATCCCGTCGTCGGCGAACGACCGGATCAGGCCGCGCATCTCCACGATTCCCGCCGGGTCCAGGCCGTTGGTCGGCTCGTCCAGGATCAGCAGCTCGGGATCGGGCAGCAGCGCCGCCGCGATGCCCAGCCGCTGCTTCATGCCGAGCGAGTACGAGCGGTACTTGTCCAGCGCGCGGGCCATCATCCCGGTCCGGTCCAGCGCGGGCAGGATCGCGGAGTCCGGGATCTGCCCGAGGCGCGCCAGCACCTTCAGGTTGTCCTGGCCGCTCAGCTGGGGGTAAAACGCGGGCGCTTCGATGAGCGCGCCGACCCGGTGCAGATAGGCCCCCGGGTCGGCCAGGCTCTCGCCCAGGATCGAGCCGGCGCCCGCGCTCGGGCGGATAAGACCCAGCAGCATCCTGATGGTCGTCGTCTTGCCGGCCCCGTTGGGACCGACGAAACCGCAGACCGCGCCGCGCGGGATGGCGAGGCCGACGCCGTCCACCACGGTGCGGTCGCCGAAGCGCTTCGTCAGGCCTTCGGTCCGTACGGCCAGCGACGCACCCGGCGGCTCTCCGGTCCGCCGTTCCGCCTGAGTTATCGTCATGCCGGAACGCTAGCGACCAGGCCTTGCGCTCCGCGTCCTTCCCGAGACCGGTCTTTGCCGGCCCGGGTACCTCCTCAAGGAGGACAACCGCGGTTAGCGTGACGGGTGACGGTGTCATGTCGGCCGGTGCGCAGGAGGACAGTTTGTACCCAGGAACGTACGCGGCGGCCACCCCGGACAAGCTTGCGATCGTCCACGCGGACACGGGGGAGACCCGCACCTACGCGGAGCTGAACGCCAACTCGGTCAAGCTCGCCCGGCACCTGGGCGAGCACGGCATCGGGGCGGGCGACAACATCGCCTTCTTCTCCGACAACCTGCCCCAGGTGTTCGAGACCTACTGGGCCGCGATCCGGTCTGGCCGCTACGTGACCGGCGTCAACTGCCACCTGACCGCGGCCGAGGCGGCGTACGTCCTGGGCGACTGCGGTGCCCGGGCCCTGCTGGTCTCCGCGGCCCACGCCGAGGTGGCCCGGGAGATCCTCGACCTGGTCCCCGGGCTGCGGGTCAGGCTGGTGTTCGACGCCGGCGGCGTTCCCGGTTTCGGCTC
>DASWUW010001270.1:0-2033 GCA_036406335.1 Trebonia sp. | reverse complement strand
GGTTCTGGCGATGACACCCGGGCCGTCGTCGAGTCCTTCTCCGGACGGCTGCGCATTAAGTACCACTTCCAGGATGACCTGGGATTCCGGGCCGCAGCGGCCCGGAATGCTGGGGCCCGGCTGGCCTCGGCGCCGGTGCTGGTCTTCCTCGACACTGGCACGCTGGCGGGAAGCGACTTTGTGGCCGCGCACCTTCGTGCACACGAAGGTGCGGCCGGTGCCGGGCGAGCGGTTATCGGGTACGTGTACGGCTACCCGCCCACCAAGTTGGCGGACCCCGATTTCCAGGCGGTCCAAGGCATATCCGACGCGGTCACGCGGCTGTCGCCCGACGAGGTCGTAGCGCTGTACCGGGATGAACCGGCCTTCCGCGACTCGCGCCACGCCGAGTTGGAGAAGCTGGGCTTTGACCTCAGCACTCGGACTGTTCCCGAAGAGCTGTTCTGGACAACGAACTGCTCGGTGGGCACCGGGGCATTCTGGGCAGTCGGCGGGTTCGACGAGGACTTCCGGAGCTGGGGGATGGAGGACATGGATCTCGGCTACCGGCTGGCTCGCAACGGCGCCAGCTTCCACCTCAGCCTGGACGCCTGGGCGGTAGAGATGCCGCATGAGCGTGATGACATGGCGAATCTCGAGAGCTCGCTAAAAAACGTAGCCATGTTCCTGGACAAGCAGCAGTTCGCCGTGCCGCTACTGGAGATCGTCTGGCTGATGCTGCTAGCGCTTGACGGCAGGATGTCCACGTTGGAAGAGACGAACCGGATGATCCTGGGCTACGCGCTGCGCTGCCGCGACTTGGAGGTTGGCCCGCTCATCGGGGAAGAGTTCGCCCGGATTCCGCCGGGCAAGCGCGTCGCGGTGTTCGGCGCGGGTCCGGCGGTGCCCGCCTCGGTGCCGCCGAGCGTGCTCGCCGACTTCGATCCGCAGGCGGTCGAGCTGCTGCGCGCCGCCGGAGGTCATGACGTGCGGCACAACGTCGGGATCCGCACCGGGCTGCCGGACGGGGCCGTCGATGTCGTCGTGATTACCCCGCGGCTGAGCGGGATCTGGGAGCAGTTCGGCAAAGCGATCCTGGCCGAGGCGGACCGGATCGGAACCCAGACGCGGTGCCTTTTCGATGCCGGGGTCAGCAGCGGCGTCAGTTAGCGGCTCGCCGGAACAGCCCCCGGACAGCCGTATGGCCTTAAGGCTGCTGGGAGCGAGCGGCCGCCGGAGGAACGTCTTCGGCTTCGGGCCGAGGGTGTGCTATCTGTCGCCCGCGCACGACCTCAAGCACGATTTCGGCGGCTCGCAGTGCTCCGGAATACCCGGCGTAGGCCGCCTTGAGTTCTGTGGCGCGGGTCCGGTACGAATCATCGGCGAGCACCGAGTGGACTCCCGTCCGGATACTGGCGATCGACGGCTTGTGGGTCTTGAGCGACAGCCCAGCGCCCGACCAGGCGAGACGCGCGTTCGTCTCCATCTTGTCCTCGCTCAACCCGGCTGCCACCACCGGAACGCCACAGGCGAGGGCCATCTGCACTCCGCCGATTCCGCCGTTTGTCACCAGCAGGTCGGCCAGCGGCAGCAGCTCGGTGAACGGGACGAATCTCTCCAGCCTCAGGTTGGCTGGGCGAGCAGCGGCGGGCAGCACGTCGTCTGGATCCAGGCCACCCGTGGTTGCGATCACCAGCATGTCCTGGTCAGCGAGGGCGGCTATGGCGGGCAAAAGGAGAAACGACAGATCGTTGTTGCTCGCCGTACCTTGGGTGACAACAACCACGGGCCGGCCCGCCCGTCGGGCCTCCGCTATGTCGGCCCACCATGCTGGCGCTGCCCAGTCGGTCACGCTCTGCGGGAGCATGGGCCCGATGAACTCGACATTCTCCGGCATGTCACTGCGTAGGTACTCGAACTCCGGGATGGTCGTCAGCAGGTAGCGGTCCGCGACGTGGACGCCCCAGTCATTGAGAAAAACGGGAGGCGCAGCGACGCCCATGTCAGTCGCGATTCTTACGGCCATCCGCTGCTGACTACGGAATAGCACATGT
>DASWUW010001269.1:0-4321 GCA_036406335.1 Trebonia sp. | reverse complement strand
CACGAGTCCGGCCGTTGCCGCGGCATATCACCTCCGCTGAATTCACCGGGCGGGCCGCACCGTCACTTCTCAGTCTCTCCCGCCGCGCTTTGCCGCGCCAGACCAGAAAGTCCCGTGACATCAGACGTCCTCTGAGGCGTGTGAGCACTCCCTACAGCCCATACGGCCAGCCGGGCGGCTACACGCCACAGGACCAGCCGCAGCAGCCGGGGGGCTACCAGCAGCCGGGCGGCTACCCGCAGCCGGGGGCCGGCTACGGACAGCCCGGCTACGGGCAGCAGCAGCCCGGCGGCTACCAGCAGCCCGGCGGCTACGAGCAGCCCGGCGGCGGCTACCAGCAGCCCGGCTACGGGCAGCAGCAGCCCGGCGGCTACCAGCAGCCAAACGGCTACCCGCAGCCGGGGGCCGGCTACCAGCAGCCCGGCTACTCGGGGCAGCGGGGTTACCTGCAGGGCGGTTCGGTCGACTTCCCGAGCGCGATCAGGCAGCAGATCGACAACGTCACGAACTTCTCCGGCCGCGCTTCGCTGTCGGCCTACTGGTGGTACGCGCTCGGCGTGTTCGCGATCGACATGGTCCTGGTGATCCTGGTCGTGGCGATTGGCTCGGCCGCCCTGGCGATCCTGTTCTACCTGGTCATGGTTGCCGTCGGGTTGTCCGCGCTGTCGGTGGCGGTCCGCCGGCTGCATGACACCGACAAGTCGGGCTGGATGCTGCTGCTCGGGCTGATCCCGTTTATCGGCGGCATCATCACCATCGTGCTGCTGGCGCTGCCGGGCACTCCGAGCCCGAACCGCTTCGGCTGACCGGCACCGCACCGCATTCCCGGCGGGACTGACCCCTTACCCGCCGGCGGCCCCAGGCAGCATCCGCCGCCTGGGGCCGCTGCCTGACGGCGAAAGGCCGCCCCGGGGAGTTACTGCTCGAACAGGACGCTGACGGACTCGCCGTCGTGGGTGCGCCTGATCGCCTCGGCCAGTGCCGGGGCCACGGACAGCACGGTCAGCTTGGGATGGGAAAACGGCACCGGGACCGAGTTCGTGCAGACCACCTCGGTCACGTCCTCCGCCGCGACCAGCTTCTCCAGTGCCCCGCCCGCGAACAGGCCGTGGGTACAGGCCACGCTGATCGACCTCGGGTCCTGCCGACGCAGCACCGACAAGAGCTCGAGCACGGTGGTGCCGCGGGCGATCTCGTCGTCCAGGATGATCACGTCGCGGCCGGCGACGTCGCCGATGATCGAGGAAATCGACACCCGGTCGTCACTGAACCGTTCCTTCGCCCCGGCCGCGACGGGCACCCCGAGGCGGCGGGCGAACGCCGCCGCGGACTTGGCGTAGCCCAGGTCGGGCGAGAGCACTACCGTCCGGGACAGGTCGCGCTGCCGGAAATGACTGGCGAGCTCGCGCAGCGCGTGCAGGTGGTCCACCGGAACCGAGAAGAAGCCGTGCACCTCGGCCGAGTGCAGGGTGAGCATGAGCACCCGGTTCACGCCCGCGGTGACCAGCAGGTCAGCAACGAGACGGCCGCCGATCGAAATGCGCGGCGCGTCCTTCTTGTCCGAGCGCGCGTAGGCGTAGTGCGACATCACCGCCGTCACCCGGGCAGCTGACGCACCGCGGGCCGCATCGGCCATCAGCAGCAGCTCCACCAGGTTCTCCTGGACCGGCGGCACCAGCGGCTGGATCAGGTAGACATCGCGCTCGCGGCAGTTAGCCTGCAGCTGCACCTGGAGGCAGTCGTTGGCGAAGCGGCTCGTCACCACCGGGCTGAGCGGCACGTTCAGGTACGAGCAGATCTCTTCGGAGAGTTCACGGTGAGCGCTTCCCCCAAAGATCACAATCTCAGCGTTCACCCGTGGTTCCCGTTCTGATCGGTGAAGTCTTCCCGGCGGGCCCGGCCCGGCGGGCCCGGCGTGGCGTCGGCATCAGCATAAAAAGGGTCGCGGCGCATGTCACCACGATGACATATCCGCCGGTGCGGGGAGCAGCCCCCTCGTCGGGCGCGATACCCTCATTGGCATGGAAACCCCCGGTTCCAGGCCGGCCGCCGAGGTCGAGGACGTGCCTTACCTCGCGGGTCAGGTCGTGCCCAGTGCACCGGGGACGGACCAGTCCGAGCCGGACCTGCCCGGAACCGGTGACGCCGCCCGCCCTTCCCCGGGCCCGGTATGGCGGTTCCTCTTCAAGCCGCGCTGGCTGGCCTGGCACCTGTTTGTTGCCCTGACGTTCTGGGGAATGCTGTGGCTCGGCGACTGGCAGTTCCACCGGGCGCAGGGAGGCAACGGGCTCAGCTGGGCGTACACGTTCGAGTGGCCGTTGTTCGCCGTGTTCGGGGTCGTATTCTGGGTCCGGACCATCAGGGACGAGTTCCTCGTGCGACGCGGAGGGGTCACCGAGGCCGAGCTGGTTGCCCGCGCGGCGATGGCCCGGTCGATGGCGATGCTGCCCGCAGGCGCGATGCTGCCCGCGGGCGTACTGCCCGAGGGCCTCTCCGTCCGGCAGGTAGAGCAGCCCCTCTACGACGACGCGGACGACCCCGAGCTCGCCCGCTACAACGCCTACCTCGCGAAGCTGAACGCCAAAGAGCGCAGGAAGGCCCTGGGGGCCGGCTAGCGACGGCCGCGGGCAACTCCCCCTCAGCAAGATCTGGCCCACAGGAAAGGACCGGCGGCTATGCGTACGGCCGTACTGCGCTACCGGGTGATGGCCTACATCACCGGGGTGCTGATCATCGTGGTGGTCTTCGCTGGCATCCCGTTGCAGGCCGCCGCGCACAACACGTTCATCGCTAATGACATAGGCACCGCGCACGGGTTCCTGTACATCGTCTACGTCGTCTTCGCGTGGATGCTCGCGTCCAGGCTGCACATGAAGACGAAGCCGACGCTGCTGCTCCTGCTGGCCGGCACGGTCCCCATCATGACGTTCATCGTCGAGCGGTGGATGACCCGCACCTACATCAACCCGGCACTCGAGGACGAGGCCGCGCAGGTACCGCAGCAGCCCGTCAACCGGTGACCTCCTCGCCGGGGCATTACTTCGACGCCCAGCCCGCGGCGGCGCACCGCCCGGGCACGGTTCGCGTGGTGCTGCCCGACCTGTACCTGGAACTAGCGACCGACTCCGGCATGTTCTCGCCCGGCCGTCTCGACCCGGGGACGCGCCTGCTGCTGGACGAGGCACCGGCTCCGCCGCCGTCGGGTGACATCCTGGACCTGGGCTGCGGCTACGGCCCGATCGCGTGCACGCTCGCGGCCCGCGCACCGGGCGCGACGGTCTGGGCGGTCGATGTCAACGAGCGTGCCCTGGCGCTCTGCGCCGCCAACGCGGCCCGCGCCGGGCTGTCCAACGTGAAGTGCGTCTCCCCCGACTCAGCCGAGGTTCCCCGCCAGCTGGCCGGGATCTGGTCCAACCCTCCGGTCCGCATCGGCAAGGGGCCGCTGCACGCCCTGCTCCGCGAGTGGCTCCCCCGCCTGGTCCCGGGTGCCGCGGCAACCCTGGTGATGGGGCGCAACCTGGGCGCCGACTCGCTGCACGGCTGGCTGGAAAAAGAGGAAGGATGGCCGGTGACCCGGCTGTCCGCGCGCAGCGGCTACCGCCTGCTGCGGGTGACCGCCCCGGCTAACCCGGAACGAACCAGGGGGACTCCCGATGGCCACTGACAGCCCCGACGGCGCGGCGGACGGACCGGGCGGCCCCCTCCGCCAGCTGCGGCCGACCGACGTCAAACGGCTCAACCGGGAATGGCGGCGGCGCACCGGAGGACGGCTGGCGCTGCTGCTCGACTCAGTCAGCCAGCCGTTCAACGTGGGATCGATCGTGCGGACCGCGGCCGCGTTCGGCGTGGAGTCCGTCTGGCTGTGCGGCAATACCCCTGACCTGGACCTGCCCGCCGTCGGCAAGACCGCGCTCGGTACCGACCGGTTCCTGTCGGCTTACCGTGAGCCGTCGCCCGCGGCCGCGGTCAAGGACGCGGCCGAAGACGGTTTCCGCGTGGTGGCGGTTGAGCTCGCGTCGGGCGCGCTGCCGCTGTTCGACGCCCCGCTAGACGGCGACGTGTGCCTGGCCATCGGCAACGAGGATCACGGCTGCTCCCCCGCGCTGCTGGCCGCGGTCTCCGCGGCCGTCTACATTCCGCAAGTTGGCCGGGTCGGCTCACTGAACGTCGCGGTCGCCGCCGCCGTCGCCCTGGCCGAGGTGCGCCGCCGCGAGTGGGCCGGCCCCGCCGATTAGTTTTCTGCGCGATGCCCGGCCGATCACCTGCGTTTACCGGAAATGCCGGGTCAGCCGGGACAATCAGGAACGTGGCAGCTGACTAT
>DASWUW010001268.1:0-9202 GCA_036406335.1 Trebonia sp. | reverse complement strand
TGGTGTCCTTGGCCCAGGCGGGCACCAGGCCCCAGCGCACCAGCCGGAGCTCCCGCTCCTCCTTGTGATCGAGGACGGTGTAGATCCGCTTGGTCGGCGCGACGTTGTAGTCCGGGTCGCGGTCGGCGGACACGGTGTCACGCGTGGCCGCGAACTCCTCCAGGAGCTCCTGCCGCTTGCGCGCAGAGACGAACCGACCGCACATATCTGTCCCCTTTCCCCGCGAAACCGGGTCACCGTCCTCGCGGAACTCTGTCACCTTTCCCAGCCGAACGCCTCCGGCAAACCCGGCCGGGCCCCGCGCGGGGCCGCGCGGCACCCCGGGTAGCCGCTACCCTCAAGGTTATGGACTCCGGACGCTGGCGCGCCCCCGCGGCGCAGGGACCGGTGCGGGCCACGCCGCGGCTGCCCGGTTCGAAGTCGATCACTAACCGGGCGCTGCTGCTGGCGGCGCTCAGCGACTCGCCGTCGGTCGTGCGCGGCGTGCTGAAGGCCCGAGACACCGCACTCGCCACCGGGGCGCTGCGCGCCCTCGGCTACCCGGTCACCGAGCACGGGCCCGACGTCGCCCTCGGCCCCCGGGGGGATGTCCCCAGGGCGGTCAGCGTCGACGTGGGGAACGCGGGCACGGTCATGCGCTTCCTGCCCGCGGTAGCGGCGCTCACCCCGGCCGCGGTCGCCTTCGACGGCGATCCCCGGGCGCGCGAGCGCCCGGTCGGCGCGCTGCTGGCCGCGCTGCGGGCGCTGGGCGTGGCGATCGACGACGGCGGGCGCGGCGCGCTCCCGTTCACCGTCCACGGCACCGGCTCGGTGCCCGGCGGCCCGGTGACGCTGGACGCGTCCAGCTCCTCGCAGCTGGTTTCCGGGCTGCTGCTGGCCGCCCCGCGGTTCGCCGGCGGGGTGGCGGTGCGGCACTCGGGACCCCCGGTGCCGTCGCTGCCGCACATCGAGATGACGGTGCGGATGCTGCGCGGCGCCGGGGCCGTGGTCGAGGAAGGTTCCCCGGCCGGCGGCCGGCCGGACTTCTGGCGGGTCGCGCCCGGGCGGCTCGGCCTGGGGGACTTCACCGTGGAGCCCGACCTGTCCAACGCGGGCCCGTTTCTCGCGTCCGCTCTGGTCACCGGCGGGTCGGTGACGATCCGGGACTGGCCCTCGGACTCGCTGCAGGCGGCCGGCCCGATCATCGACGTGCTCACCGCGATGGGCGGCTCGGTCACCCGCGCGGATTCCGGCCTGACGGTCACCGGATCGGGGACGGTCCGCGGGATCGACGCCGACCTGCGCGACATTCCCGAACTCTGCCTCCCGCTCACCGCGCTGGCGGCGCTCGCCTCGGGGCCGTCCACCTTCACCGGGGTGGGGCACACCCGGGCCCAGGAGACCGACCGGCTGGCCGCGATCGCCAAGGAGATCAATGCCCTGGGGGGCGACGTGACCGAGCTCCCGGACGGCCTCGTCGTCCGGCCGCGGCCGCTGCGGCCGCCCGCCGGGCACGCGTGGGAGACCTACCACGACCACCGGATGGTGATGGCGGCGGCCGTGCTCGGCCTCGGCGTGCCCGGCATCGAGGTACTCAACGTGGCCACCGTCGGCAAGACCTTCCCCGACTTCACCGCGCAGTGGGAAGCACTCGTCCGAGGAGAAGACAGCTGAGCAAGGCGTCCGACCGCCTGGACGAGGACGACATCAGGGTCCGGGCGCGTCCCGGCTCCCGGCCCCGGACCCGGCAGCGGCCGGCCTACCAGTCCGCGCCCGGGGCGTTCGTGGTCAGCGTCGACCGGGGCCGTTACGGCTGCGTGCTCGACGCGGGCGGTATCGCGGGAGAAGGCCAGCTGCTTACCGCCATGAAGGCGCGTGAGCTGGGCAAGGGTTCGGTCGTGGTGGGCGACCGGGTCGCGCTGGCGGGTGACGTGTCCGGCACGACCGGGTCGCTGGCCCGCATCGTCCGGGTGGAGGAGCGGACCAGCGTGCTGCGCCGCTCCCCCGACGACACCGACCCGCTGGAGCGGGTCGTGGTGGCCAACGCCGACCAGATGGTAATCGTCTGCGCCCTGGCCGATCCGGAGACCAAGACCCGGTTCGTGGACCGCTGCCTGGTCGCCGCGTACGACGCGGGCCTGGAGCCGCTGCTCGTGCTGACCAAGTCCGACCTGGCCCCGCCGCGGAAGCTGCGGGCGTTCTACCGGCCGCTGGACATCCCCATGCTGACCACCAGGCAGCCGCTGCCCGCCCAGACCCTGGCCCGGCTGCGCAAGGCGCTCGACGGCCGGATCAGCGTCTGCATCGGCCAGTCCGGGGTGGGGAAGTCATCGCTGGTCAATGCGCTCATACCGGACGCCGGGCGCGCCGTCGGGCGGGTCAACGCGGTGACCGGCAAGGGCCGTCACACCTCGTCGTCGGCGATCGCACTGCGCCTTCCGAACAATACGGGCCTGTCGCGCGATACGGGTTTGCCGGGCGAGTCCGGCTGGCTGATCGACACCCCCGGGGTGCGCGGTTTCGGACTGGGCCACGTGACCGCGGAGCGGCTGACGGAAGCGTTCGGCGACCTGGCCGAGGGGACCGCGAACTGCCCGCCCGGCTGCGACCATCTCGGCCCCGGCTGCGCCCTGGACGAGTGGGCGGCCGCCCACGACGCCACCGCCCGGCTGGAGTCGCTGCGCCGTCTGCTGCGCAGCCGCGAATCGGCCGAATCGCCCGGGTAACCGCTTCTTCGCGGTTCACCGGGCCGGCCGGACCGGTAGCGTTTCGCGGGTGCCTAGCTACGACGACGACCTGCGGTTCGCGCACGTCCTCGCGGACGCCGCCGACGACATCACGGTGAAGCGGTTCCGCGCGCTTGACCTGCGGGTCGAAACCAAACCCGACCTCACCCCGGTGTCCGACGCGGACCAGGCCACCGAGGACTCGCTGCGCAATATCCTGCGCCGGTCCCGTCCCCGGGACGCGGTGCTGGGCGAGGAATCGGGCCAGACCGGCAGCGGCCCGCGGCGCTGGGTGCTGGACCCGATCGACGCGACCAAGAACTACGTCCGCGGCGTCCCGGTCTGGGCCACGCTCATCGGGCTGATGGACGGCGACGAGGTCGTCGTCGGCGTGGTCACCGCGCCCGCCCTCGGGCGCCGCTGGTGGGCCGCCGCCGGCGGCGGGGCCTGGGCCGGCCGGTCGCTGACCAAGGCCTCCCGGTGCCGGGTGTCCCAGGTCAGCCAGCTGTCCGATGCCTCCTTCGCCTACTCCGGGATCGGCGGCTGGGCGGAGACGGGACGGCTGGACGGGTTCCTCGCGCTGAGCCGCGACGTGTGGCGGACCCGGGGCTTCGGCGACTTCTGGTCGCACATGCTGGTCGCCGAGGGCTCGGTCGACATCTCGGCCGAGCCCGAGGTCTCCCTCTGGGACCTGGCCGCGCTGCAGGTGATCGTGCAGGAGGCGGGCGGGCGCTTCACCAGCCTGGCCGGGGTCGCCACCCCCGACGGCGGCAGCGTCGTCTGCAGCAACGGACGGCTGCACGACGAAGCACTGGCCCGGCTGGCCGCCGGGCCGGCCGCTCAGGCGTTACGCTGTAAAAGGTGCATTTGGCGATGCTGTCGGATACTGTTCAGTAGCTTTCGGCTTGACCGCGATACTCGCGGCCGATCGCCGGGCGGTGAGTTCCCGCTCTAACCGCCCGGTTGCGCCCGGCTGGTTTCCCCGGCCGTCCGGGCGCTGCGGGCGCCTGGCCCGGCGTTCCCCCGTCCTAGCCGGGCCAGGCGTTCACCTCCCGCTGAGCGGCGATAATAGGCGGGTGGGAGACCTGGTGGCGGCGCTGAGCGCCGCCGGAGTACGCGCCGGGGACCTGGTCGGGCTGGCGGCCGGCGCCGACGGGACCCTCACCGCCGCGGCCGGCGGCGGCGGCTGGGCGGGGACCGCGGCCGAGGTCGCGGCGGCCGACGCGGCGCTCCGCCCCCGCTGGGCGGTGTGGTCGCAGGAGACGGCGCGGACGCTGACCGGGCACGGGACGCGGCTGGCGACCGGCTGGGATGTCGCGGCGGTACACCGGCTGATCTACGGGGGCTGGCGGGCGGATCCCGGCTACGTGTGGGCCTGCCTGCACGGACTGCCCCCGGAGGAGGTACCGGCTCATCCCCCGGAGCCTGACCTGTTCAGCGTGGCCGCCGAGCAGCCGGACGCGCCGCCCCTGGGCGCGGGCGAGGCCCTCCAGGCGGCCCGGCTGCAGCTGGCCCGCCTGGAGGAGCAGGGGGGCGGGACCAGGGTCAGCACGGCTCGTTCGGAATCGACCGCGGAGTTGCTGTGCGCGGAACTGGCGGCGGACGGGCTGCCGGTCGACCTGGCCACGGTCGAGGAACTGCTCACCGAGACCATCGGACCGCGGCCCCGGGGACCGGCCGACGCCGCCGCCGTCCGGGCCGCCCGCGACGAGCGGGTGCTGCGTCACGCGCCCGCCGGGACGACCGCCGACCTGCGCAGCCCGGTCCAGGTCAGGTCGCTGCTGGCGGCGGCCGGGATCGACGTGCCCGACACCCGGGCCTGGCGGCTGGAGGCCTTCAGGAACCACTCGCCGCTGGTCGCGGCGCTGCTCGACTGGCGCAAGGCGGAGCGGATCGCCACCACCTACGGCTACGGCTGGCTGGACGATCACCTCGGGCCCGACGGCCGGCTGCGCGGGGCGTGGACCGGGTGCGACGGGGCGGCCGGGCGGATGACCGCGTCCAGCGGGCTGCACAACATGCCGGCCGTCTTCCGCCGGGCGGTGCGGGCCGAGGACGGGCACCTGCTGGTGCGGGCCGACCTGGGGCAGATCGAGCCGCGGGTGCTCGCCGCCGTGTCCGGCGACGCCGCGCTCGCCGCGGCCACCGCCGCCGACGACATGTATCTCCCGGTGGCGGCGGAACTGCGGGTCGACCGGCCGACGGCCAAGGTCGCGATGATCGCCGCGATGTACGGGCAGACCACCGGTCACGGCGGGACGGCCGCCCGGCGGATGCGGGCGGCCTACCCGGTCGCCATGGGCTACCTCGACGCCGCCGACCGGTCCGCCCAGGACGGCCAGGACCTGCGCACCTACGGCGGGCGGCGGCTGCGGATGTCCGGCAGCGGGCCGGCGGCGGACGGCAGCCCGGCGTCCGCCGCCCGGGAGGCGGCCCGGGGCCGGTACGGGCGCAACGCGGTCGTCCAGGGCGCCGCCGCGGAACTGTTCAAGATGTGGGCGGTCACCGTCCGGGCCCGGACCGCGCCGCTCGGGGCGAAGATCGTGCTCTGCCTGCACGACGAGCTGCTGGTGCACGTCCCCGCCGCCCGCGCGCAGCAGGCGGCGGAGCAGGTCGCCGGCTGTCTGGCGGAAGCGGCCGGGCGCTGGGCGCCGGACGGGCGGGTGCGGTTCATCGCCGAGATCACCGTGGCCGGCAGCTGGGCTCAGGCCAAGGCGTTACCGGCAAAACGGACTTAAGCTGACATTTATCGTCCCGGCCAGTGAGCACGGTAGCCGTCCGGGCTGGTAGCGTGGCGGTCAGAAACCCGGGACGAGAGGACGCGACGTTGCCGCGCTATCGCAGAGTGGTGGTCAAGCTCAGCGGAGAGGCCCTTTCCGGGACCGCCGGAACCGGCGTTGATCCCGCCAGCCTGGCCCGGGTCGCCGACGAGGTCCTGGCCGTTCACAACCTGGGCATTCAGGTCGCCGTGGTCGTCGGCGGGGGCAACTACTTCCGCGGCCGGATGGCCGACGGGTGGGGCATCAGCCGGGCCGAGGCTGACAACATCGGCATGCTCGGCACGGTGATGAACGCGCTGATGCTGCGCGGGGCACTAACCGCCCGGACCGAGGCGGACATCCGGGTGATGACCGCGATGCCGATGAACAGCATCGCCGAGCCGTTTATCCAGCTCAAGGCCAAGACTCACCTCGAACGCGGTTTTATCGTGGTGCTGGCGGGCGGCATCGGCCAGCCCTACGTCACCACCGACTACCCGGCCGTGCAGCGGGCGCTCGAACTCGACGCGGACGCGCTGCTGGTGGCCAAGCACGGGGTGGACGGGGTGTACGACTCCGACCCCAAGCACAACCCGGACGCGGTCCGGTTCCACACGCTGACCTACGACGAGGCCATCTCGGCGGGCATCCAGATCATGGACACCAGTGCCTTCGTGCTGGCCAACGAGCAGGCGCTCACCATGCACGTCTTTGACGTGGGGGCCGTCGGGGTGATGAGCGCCATCTGCCAGGGGGCCGAGCTCGGCACCCGCATCACCGCCAAGTAACTAGCTCTCCAGCTTGCGCCAGACCGGGTGCGGGATCAGCTTCATCACCGCCGCCAGCCCGGCCAGCGGGGCGGGCACCCACAGCACGGAGCGGCCGGAGTCCCGGCCGCGCAGCGCGCCCGCGACCGCCTGGCCGACCCCGGCGGGCGTCGTCGCCAGCGGGGCGGGCTTCATCCCGGCGGTCATCCGGCCGGTTACGAACCCGGGCCGGACCAGCAGGACCCGGACCCCGCTGCCGTGCAGCGAGTCGGCGTAGCCGCGCGCGAACGCGTCCAGGCCGGCCTTCGCCGCCCCGTAAACCGAGTTGAACTTGCGCGGCCGGACCGCCGCGACCGAGGACAGCACCACGATCGTGCCGCTGCCCCGGGCGCGCATCGCCTCGCCCAGCGCCAGCAGCGTGGTGACGTGCCCGGTGAAGTTGGTCTCGATCATGGCGGCGGCGAGCCGGACGTCGCGGCTGGCCTGGTCCTGGGGAATCAGCAGGCCGGCCGCGGCGATCACCAGGTCGGGCAGTCCCCCGGCGCTGATCTCGGCCGCGAAGGCCGGGTGGCTGCCGGTGTCCGTCGCGTCGTAGCGGACGGCGGTGACCGGGTGGTTCAGCGTCTTGCCGGCTCCCTCGAGGCGCTGGGTGTCCCGGCCGGCCAGGATGATCTCGTCGTCCGGGCCGAGGCGCAGCGCGGAGAGGATCGCCAGGCCGATCTCGCTGGTACCGCCGAGCAGCAGAACTCTCATCATTTACTCCACATAGAGGCCGACGCAGAACAGGACCAGCCAGGCCGCCTCGCAGCACAGCATGACCACGTCCCGGGTGATCAGGTCTTCCACCGGGCGGACGGTCCGGCGCGCGGTAAGCACGCCAAACCGGATCAGCGCGGCGGCCAGCGGCAGCGCGGAGGCCAGGTGCCACCGCTGCACGACGGCATCCTCGCTCAGCGCCCACATCAGGTAGGTGGCGAGCATGCCCGCCCCGATCAGCAGCTGCACGACCCGGAGCATGCCCGGTCGGTACCAGCGCAGCGCCGGACGGTGCGCGACCGCCTGGGGGCCCAGGCTGGTCAGCTCGGTGTACCGCTTGGCCACGGCGACACCGAGCGCGCCCAGGCTGCATACCATCAGGAACCAGATCGACGGCCGCACGTGCGTCGCGGCGGCGCCGCCGAGCACCCGTAGCAGGAACCCGGAGGCGACTATCAGCATCTCCAGGAACGGGACGTGCTTGAGCCGGAACGAGTACAGGAACGACAGCAGCAGGTAGGCCGCGGTGGTCGCCACCAGCAGCGGCTCGCGAATCGCCACCCCGGCGCCCACCGCGAACAGCGCCGCCAGCACCGCGAGCGCCACCGCGTGCCGCGCGGGCAGCTCACCCGAGGCGATCGGCCGGTTCTGCTTCACCGGGTGCCGCCGGTCCCGGTCGGCGTCGACCACGTCGTTGACGTAGTAGACCGCCGCCGACGCGCAGCCGAAGGCCAGCATCGCCAGCAGCGCGTAGCCCAGGCCGTTGTCGCGGCCGAGCGACGCGCCCGCCAGCGGCGCCGCGAACACCAGCAGGTTCTTGGGCCACTGGCGGGGCCGGGTGGTGATGACGGCAGCGCGCAGCCAGCGGGCGGACGAGGCCGGCCGCACGGGTGCGGCGGGCAGGATTGTCTGCGGCCCCGTTTCTTCTTCGGGGGCCGCGGTCTTGTTGACCGTCACCGCGCGTAGACCACGGTGAAGTCGCGGGTGGACGGCGAGTAGTACGAGTACGGGGTGGGCTGCTGGGTCGGCAGCAGGGGCACCGGTGTCGGGTCGCCCGGCTTGCCCTTGGCCTGGTAGTAGTCGAACTTCATCCAGGCCGGGTTGATGTCCATCTGCATGCCCTCGACCGCCCCCGCCCGCTGCAGCAGCAAACCCAGGTCCTGCGCGTTCAGCGCCGGACCGTAGACGTAGACGATCCGCTTGTCCTTGGTGATGCCGATGCCGGAACGCCAGACGTAGTACCCGCCGCCGAGGGTCGCACCCCAGTTGCTCATCACGTTGGAGGAGGCGTTAGCCGCCACCTTGCCCTTGTCTACCAGCAGCTTCAGGTTCTGCCGGACTCCCGCGATCTTGGAGGTCATCTTGAAGTCGCGGCCCCACTCGCCGATCTTGATCGTGCCGTCCTTGTAGTAGACGATCGCCGCGGTGCCCTTGACCAGCGACCCGTGGTAGATCCCGTTCAGATAGAAGCCGCCCCCCGCCGAGTCGAGCTTGAAGCCGCCGTTAAAGGTGGCCAGCAGGCCCTTGCGCTTGCCCGCCGGGATGTAGTCGGGCGCGCCCCAGTTGCCCGGCCCGGGATCTTCCGAGCCGGGGCGAAGCGAGAACTTTACCAGCCGCTGGTCGATCGACGCGATCCCGTTGACCTCAGAGGTGTAGGTCGCGTCACGCAGGAACGTGGTCAGGACGGCCGGCTGGCTCTTTACCTTCTCCGCCACCCGCCACTGGCCTTCGCCGGCGATCGGCTTGCCCGCGAGGGACTTGACCGTGACCGGGATGTCGGGGGTGAACCCCTTGGTCTTGCCGGTGCCCGTCTTGCCGGCCTTCCCCGGCTTGCCCGGGGTGACCGCCTCGCCGCTGGGCACCGCGAGCGAGAACGACGGCTTGCCGCCCTTGGGCGGCGGGTTGTAGGACAGCCACTCGCCAAAGGTCACGACCGGGCCGAGGCCGTGGTCCCGGGCCCATTCGGCCAGGTTCGCGGTCGCACCCTGGCCGTTGTTCTTGAACGCGGCCTGCCCGGCGGAGAACGTCACCCAAACCAGGAGCAGCACCAGGACCGCGCTGATCACCCGGACGGTGCGGCGGCGGAAGAACCGGCGGGTCCGGCGCAGCCGGACCTTGCGCGCGGGGGGCTGGTTTCGTCCCGGGGCGGGCGCTCCGTTCCTGTTGCCGTTCCTGTTGCCGTTCCTGTTGCCGTTCCGAGGCGGCGGCGCCGCTT
>DASWUW010001267.1:0-9107 GCA_036406335.1 Trebonia sp. | reverse complement strand
GCCGCAGCGAGCCGCTGCTCAGCAACGCGGCCAGCCTGCGAGAACGCTGGCAGCAGGTACAGGCCGAGTTCGTCGACGACCCCCGGGACGCGGTCAGCGGAGCCGCTGAGCTGATCGAGCAGACAACGCAGACGCTGGTGGACGCGCTGCAGCAGCGGCAGCGGGACCTGCGCACGGCGTTCGAAGGCGACAAGGACGGCACGGTCACGGCGGACGGCTCGACCGACACCGAGCGCCTGCGGCTGATGATGCAGCGCTACCGGGCCCTGTTCAACCAGCTCACCCAGGTCTAACCCGCCTCCTGGTACCCCGCGAGCCCGCGGATGACCGGTCCGGCCGATGTGCGACAGCGTCGGCTCCCGGCCTCCGCGGGCCACGGGGTACCGGCGTGCCGGGGACCGTCCGGACGGGGGACCGGGCCGGTCCTAGGCTGGGTCAGCTGGCGATGCAGGAGGGTCCGAGCAGCTGCTTGAGGTCGGCGTGCAGGGCGGGCGACGCGGTGACCCGGAGCTTGTCGTCCAGGCGGACGACGGTGGTCTTCTGGTTGTTGCGCAGCCGCAGGTGGACCTCGGTGGTGCCCGGGTGGGTGCGGAGCACGTCGCGGAGCTGCTCTACCACCGGCGGGACGCAGCGGTGGACCGGGAGCTGCAGGACGATCGGGGCGCCGCCGTCCGCGCTGGCGGTGATGTCGGGGATGGTCATGTCCATCGCGATGAGCTTGGGCACGTCATCGCGCTTGTCGACCTTGCCCTTGACGATCACGATCGCGTCCTCGGCGATCGCCGTCGCGTAGAGCTGGTAGCTGTTGGGGAAGAAGAGCACCTCGATCGCGCCCCCGAGGTCCTCCAGGGTCGCGGCGGCCCAGGCGTCGCCCTTCTTGGTGACCTTGCGGGTGACGCCGGAGAGGATGCCGCCGATCTTGACGATCTGGTCGCCTCGGCTCTGGTAGCCGGACGACACCGGGGGGCGGCCGCCCTCCTCGCCGTCGTCGTCGCCGGTCGCCATCAGCTCGGCGACCGAGATGTCGGTACCGTTCGAGATGACGTGCTCAATGCCGAGCAGCGGGTGGTCGGAAACGTACAGGCCGAGCATCTCCCGCTCGAAGTTGAGCCGGGTCTTCTTGTCCCACTCGGTGTCCGGGATCGCCACCTCGAAGGCGGCCTCGGCCTGCTCGTCGCCGCCGAAGAGGCTGTCCTGGCCGATGGCCTCGTTGCGCTTGAGGTCGATGACCGAGTCGACGGCCTGCTCGTGGATAAGCACCAGGCCCTTGCGCGGGTGACCGAAGGAGTCGAAGGCGCCCGCCTTGACCAGGGACTCGATGACGCGCTTGTTGCAGACGACGGCGGGCACCTTGCGCAGGAAGTCCGCGAAGCTGGTGAACTCGCCCTTGGACCTGCGGGTGGCGACGATCGCCTCGACCACGTTGGCGCCGACGTTGCGGATCGCGGCCATGCCGAACCGCACGTCCGCGCCGACCGCGGCGAACGTGGCGACGGAATGGTTGACGTCCGGCGGGAGGACCTTGACACCCATCCGGCGGGACTCGGACAGGTAGAGGGCCGACTTGTCCTTGTCATCGCCGACCGAGGTGAGCACGGCCGCCATGTACTCGGCCGGGTAGTTCGCCTTCAGGTAGGCGGTCCAGTAGGAGACCAGCCCGTAGGCGGCCGAGTGCGCCTTGTTGAACGCGTAGCCGGCGAACGGGACCAGCACGTCCCACACCGCCTGGATGGCCTTGTCGGAGTAGCCGTTCTTCCGGCAGCCGTCGCGGAAGGGGACAAACTCCTTGTCCAGGATCTCCTTCTTCTTCTTGCCCATGGCCCGGCGGAGCAGGTCGGCCTGGCCCAGCGTGTACCCGGCCAGGATCTGCGCCGCGCGCTGCACCTGCTCCTGGTAGACGATCAGGCCGTAGGTGGGCAGCAGGATCTCCTGGAGCGGGGCTTCGAGCTCGGGGTGGATCGGGGTGATGTCCTGCTGGCCGTTCTTGCGCAGCGCGTAGTTGGTGTGGCTGTTGACGCCCATCGGGCCGGGCCGGTACAGCGCGCCGAGGGCGGAGATGTCCTCGAAGTTGTCCGGCTTCATCTGGCGGAGCAGCGTCCGGTAGCCGGAGGAGTCGAACTGGAACACGCCCAGCGTGTCGCCGCGGGTCAGCAGCTCGTAGGTGGGCTTGTCGTCCAGCGTCAGGTCGAGCAGGTTGATCTTGAGGCCCCGGTTGTCCTCGATGGCCCGCACCGCGTCGGCCATGATCGTCAGGTTGCGCAGCCCGAGGAAGTCCATCTTCAGCAGGCCGAGGCCTTCGCAGGTCGGGTAGTCGAACTGCGTGATGACGGCCCCGTCGTTGGGCCTGACCCACACCGGGATGTGGTCGGTGAGCGGCTCGGCCGACATGATCACGCCGGCCGCGTGCACGCCGGGCTGGCGGATCAGGCCCTCGATGCCCCGGGCGGTGTCGATGATCTGCTTGACATCGGCTTCGGTGTTGTAAAGGTTGCGCAGGTCGCCGGCCTCGCCGTAGCGGGGGTAGTCCTCGTCGAAGATGCCGCCCAGCGGGATGTCCTTGCCCATCACCGCCGGGGGGAAGGCCTTGGTGATGCGGTCGCCGACGGCGTAGGGGAAGCCGAGGACCCGGGTGGAGTCCTTGATCGCGGCCTTCGCCTTGATCGTGCCGTAGGTGATGATCTGGGCGACCTTGTCGCTGCCCCACTTCTGGGTGACGTACCGGATGACGTCGGCCCGTCCGCGTTCGTCGAAGTCGATGTCGATGTCCGGCATCGAGATTCGCTCGGGGTTGAGGAACCGCTCGAAGATCAGCCCGTGATCCAGCGGGTCGAGGTCGGTGATGCCCATCGCGTAGGCGACGATGCTGCCGGCGGCGGAGCCGCGGCCGGGGCCCACGGCGACGCCGTTGTTCTTGGCCCAGTTGATGAACTCCGCGACGACCAGGAAGTAGGCCGGGAAGCCCATCTGGACGATGATCTCGATCTCGTACTCGGCCTGCCTGCGCCGGGTGTCGTCGATGCCCCCGGGGTAGCGCCTGGCCATGCCCTCCCACACCGTGTGGGCGAACAGCGAGTTCTCGGAATCGAAACCCTCCGGGATCGGGAACCGCGGCATCAGGTTGACGAACTCGAACATGCCAGTCGTGTCGACCCGGTCGGCGATCAGCAGCTGGGAGTTGCGGCACCCCTCCTGCCAGATGTCGCTGTTGTTGACCGCGTACATCTCGGCCGGCGACTTGATGTAGTAGCCGGAGCCGTCGAACTTGAACCGGTCCGCGTCCGCCAGGGTCTTACCGGTCTGGATGCACAGCAGCAGGTCGTGCGATACCGAGTCGCTCTCCTTGCTGTAGTGCGAGTCGTTGGTCACCACGGGCGGGATGTTCAGCTTGCGGGCGATCTCGACCAGGCCGTCGCGGACCCGGTTCTCGATATCCAGGCCGTGGTCCATCAGCTCCAGGAAGTAGTTCTCCTTGCCGAAGATGTCCTGGTACTCGGCGGCGGCCTTGAGCGCCTCGTCCGTCTGACCGAGGCGCAGCCGGGTCTGCAGCTCGCCGGAGGGGCAGCCGGTGGAGGCCATCAGCCCGGCGGCGTGCTCGGAGATGATCTCCTTGTCCATCCGGGCCCACTTCGCCAGCAGGCCCTCGGAGTACGAGCGCGAGGTGAGCTTGAACAGGTTGTGCAGGCCCTCGTTGTTACGCGCCCAGATTGTCTTGTGCAGGTAGGCGCCGGACGCGGAGACGTCGTCCCGCTTCTGGTGCGGCTGGCCCCACAGGATGCGCTGCGGGTTGCGGCGGTCGCCGGGGGCGACGTAGGCCTCGATGCCGATAACCGGGGTAATCCCGGCGTTCTTGGCCTGCCGGTGGAACTCGGCCGCGCCGTACATGTTGCCGTGGTCGGTCATGGCCACGTGCGTCATGCCGTTGGCCGCGACCTCCGTGAACAGCTCTTTCAGGCGGGCGGCACCGTCGAGCATCGAGTACTCGGTGTGCACGTGCAGGTGGGCGTAAGGGGTCTCAGCCATATGCGATCATCGCCTCCTGCTTGCGCCTGCAGTAACCCCGCTTCCGGGCACGCTCCGCACCGCCGTTCCCCGGTGCTCCCGATAAACAGGGGGACGGGGTAAGCGGTCGGGATGCCTCGAACCGGTATGGGTTCACATTAGCGGTTCCCGGGCTGGAGGAGGCGGTCCCGCGCCGGAAGAGCCGGCTACTGGCTCGGGACCGGCGCGGGCGCCGGGGTGACGCCCGGCGGGGCTACGGCGTCAACGCGGATCTCCCAGCGGCAGCCCGCGGAAACGGTCAGGTCTACCAGGCCCGAGTGCCCGACGTGGGAACTTGCGGGGCTGAAGTTGATGCCCGCCGGGCTGCCGCCGTCACCGCAGGCGACCGACCACTTCAGGCCGATGCCCGGGCTGGCGATCTGGGCCCGGCCGGCGCCGATGCAGCTCAGCCAGAACACCATGTCGGACTTGAACACGAGGTGGAATTTGTGCGGGCTGACGGAACCGGTCTTCGCCTTGAGCACCATCTGGTAAACGCGGTTGTGGTCGCCGTTCCAGATCGCCGGGACCGGGAACGGCGCGAAGTCGGCCGGCCCGGACGACGAGCGCACCGGGCCGATGGCAGGTGAGTCGGTGGCGGCCCCGGCCGGCGCCACCGAGCAGCCGGCCGCGAAGGCCAGCCCGGCCGCGCCCAGCCCGGCCGCGAGCGCCCGGCGGGACCGGAAACGCCGCGGCGGCTGCCCGCCCCGCCGACGGGGAGAGAACCGAGTCCGCATGTTCATGCCACCTTCCGGGGGTCAGCTTTCCGCGGCCAGGACGTCCAGGGCGTGCGCGAGGTCGTCCGGGTAGCCCGATTCGAAGGTCACCTCGAGTCCGGTGGACGGGTGCTCGAACGACAGGCGTACCGCGTGCAGCCACTGCCTGGTCAGGCCCAGGTGCGCCGCCAGCACCGGGTCGGCGCCGTACAGCAGGTCACCGCAGCACGGGTGGCGCAGCGCGGCCATGTGCACCCGGATCTGGTGGGTACGCCCGGTCTCCAGTCCCACGCTGAGCAGCGACGCCGCGCGGAACGCCTCCAGTGTGTCATAGTGCGTCACCGAGGGACGGCCGTCCGCCACAACCGCGAAGCGTCCGTCACCAGACGGATGGCGGCCGATCGGCGCGTCGACCGTGCCCCGCAGCGGGTCCGGGTGCCCCTGGATCAGCGCGTGGTAGGTCTTGGACACCGTCCGCTCCCGGAACGCCTGCTTCAGCGCGCTGTACGCGGTCTCGCTCTTCGCCACCACCATCAGGCCGGTGGTGTTCGCGTCGAGCCGGTGCACGATGCCCTGCCGCTCCGCGGCGCCGCTGGTGGCGACCCGGTGCCCGGCCCCGAGCAGGCCGCCGATCACCGTCGGCCCGGTCCAGCCGGGTGACGGGTGCGCCGCTACCCCCCGCGGCTTGTCGACCACCACGATGTCGTCGTCCTCGTAGACGATCCCCATCCCGGGAATCGGTTCCTCGCTGGCCGGCGGCCCGGCGGCGCCCGGCGGCGGCGGCAGCGTGACGGCCAGCTCAGCGCCGGCCATGACCCGGTCCGACTTGGAGGCCGGCTTGCCCTCCACCAGCACGTCGCCCGCCGCGATGAGCTCGGCCGCACCCGACCGGGAGAAGCCGAACATCCGGGCCAGGGCCGCGTCCAGCCGTTCCCCGTCCAGGCCTTCGGGAACCGGAACCAGCCTCGTGCTCACGGCTCAGCCTGCTCCGCCGGCTGGGCTGGCTGGGCTGGCTGGGCGCCGAACCCGGCTTCGCCCGCGGCCGCCGGCCCGGCTCCGTCCGGCTCGACCTCGGAGCCGGCCTCGGACGGCGCTCCGGCGCCAGCGGGCAGATCGCCGCGGGTGCCGTCCAGGTGGTAGCCGCGCAGGGCCAGGATGACGGTCAGGATGCCGCCGCAGACGATCGCCGAGTCGGCCAGGTTGAAGATCGGGTAGTACCGGGGCACTACTCCGATCCAGTCCACGACATAGCCGCGGAACAGCCCCGGGGCCCGGAAGATCCGGTCCCCCAGGTTCCCCGCCGCGCCGCCGAGCAGCAGCCCGAGGGAGACCGCCCAGCCGAGCGAGTACAGCTTGCGCGCGGTGCGCGCGATATAGACAACCACGCCAAAGGCGATCACGGTAAAGACCGCGGTCTCGCCCGTGCCGAGGCTGAACGCCGCGCCCGGGTTCCTGGTCAGCCAGAACTCGAAGACGTGGCCGAGCAGGTGCACCGGCTGGCCGGGCCGCAGGTGGGCGACGACGACGGACTTGCTGACCACGTCCGCGGCGAGCACGAGGGCGGCGACGACGACGAGCACGACGATCCGGCGGGTGCGCGCGGGCGCACCGCCGTCCCGGCCGCCGGGCGAGCCGGCTGGGCTCAGCGGCGCTCCTGGCGCTGCTTGCAGGCCACGCACAGGGTCGCCCGCGGGAACGCCTGCAGGCGCGCCTTCCCTATCGGCTGGCCGCACGATTCGCACACTCCATAGGTTCCGGCCTCGATTCGCGCCAGGGCGTGCTCCGTCTGCTCGAGCAGCTCGCGCGTATTGTTGCTCAGCGCGAGCTCATGCTCCCGCTCGAACAGCTTAGAGCTCGTGTCGGCCTCGTCGTCCCCGGCTTCCAGCGCCGCATCGCCCAGTCGGGCAGCGATCTGCGCCTGCGACTCGCCCAGCTCGGCGTGCAGGGCGGCCGCCTCCTTCTCAAGCTCGACACGCAGCTCGATGAGCTCGGCTTCGGACCAGGGATCCTCGCCAGGCCGGACCGGCAGATCGGCGGCGCTGATCGGCACAGCGGTCATCTCGGTTCCTCGGATCATGAGAGTCGGACAGACAACGGAGGATACGGCCCCGCTGCCCCGCTCGCAAACGCGTTCGGTCAGAGCAGAATTTCCCGCTATTGTGAGCCTGCGGTGAAGGGGACAGCTGCCGCGGAACGCAGTACGGAGCGACTCGGGGACGGTGCGAGCCCGGGAGCGTGCGCCGCGGACCAGATCACCCCGGAGCAGCCGGAAGAAAGGCCTTCGCCGAGTAGAGCCGGCCAGAACAAGCGAGTGGCCCGAACGGGAAATCCGGGAGGGCAAAGAGGGTGGTACCGCGGGGCCCCGACGGCGGGCCTCGTCCCTCTGGCCACGCTGGAACGCTGACGCTGGAGGACACCGCAGATGCCGGATTCAAAGCGGGAACGCGACCCGGGCGGCCCGATGCCGCCGCTGCCCGCGCAGCCGGACCTCCCCGCGATCGAACACGAGCTGCTCGCCCGGTGGAACCGGGACCAGACGTTCGAGACATCACTGCGAGAGACCGAGGGCGCTCCCCGGTGGACCTTCTACGAGGGACCGCCCACGGCCAACGGCATGCCGGGCGTGCACCACATCGAGGCCCGGGTGTTCAAGGACGTCTTCCCCCGGTTCAAGACCATGCAAGGGTTCTACGTCGCCCGCAAGGCCGGCTGGGACTGCCACGGGCTGCCGGTGGAGGTCGCCGTGGAGAAGGAGCTCGGCCTGTCCGGCAAGAAGGACATCGAGGCCTACGGCGTCGCGGAGTTCAACCAGCGGTGCCGCGAGTCGGTGCTGCGGCACGTCGACGCGTTCTCCGCGCTGACCACGCGGATGGGCTACTGGATCGACCTGTCCACCGCCTACCGCACCATGGACCCCGGGTACGTGGAATCCGTCTGGTGGGCCCTGCAGACCATCTACGACAAGGGCCTGCTCGTGCGGGACTTCCGGATCAGTCCCTACTGCCCGCGGTGCGGCACCCCGCTGTCGGATCACGAGATGGGCCAGCCGGACGTCTACCGCGAGGTCAGCGACCCCGCGGTCACCGTGCGGCTGCGGGTCACCGCGGTCCCCCCGGGCGCCGACCCGCAGCTGCTCGGAGCCGACCTGCTGGCCTGGACGACGACGCCGTGGACGCTGGTGTCCAACACCGCCATCGCGGTCCACCCCGAGGTCGGGTACGTGATCGCCGGACGGGACGAGGACCGGGTCGTGGTCGCGGAGGCGCTGTGGCCGCGGGTGCTCGGCGAAGGGTGGCAGGTGCTCGCCACGCTGCCCGGCCGCGAGCTGCTGGGCGCGCGGTACACCCCCCCGTTCGAGTTCCTCGGCATTCCCGACGCTCACCGGGTGGTCAGCGGCAACTTCGTGACCACCGAGGACGGGACCGGGCTGGTGCACCTGGCGCCGGCGTTCGGCGCCGACGACCTGGCCGCCATCCGGGCCAACAAGATGCCGGTGGTAAACCCGGTGCGCGCCGACGGGCACTTCACCGAGGGACTGCCGCTGGTCGGCGGGCTGTTCTTCAAGGATGCGGACGGGCCGATCACCGCGGACCTGCGGGAGCGCGGGCTGCTCTTCCGGGCCGCGGCGCACCAGCACAGCTACCCGCACTGCTGGCGCTGCGGCACCACGCTGCTGTACTACGCGCTGCCGTCCTGGTACATCAGGACCACGCAGGTGAAGGATCAGCTGCTCGCGGAGAACGAGAAGACCCACTGGCAGCCGGCCACGATCAAGGACGGCCGGTACGGCGAGTGGCTGCGCAACAACGTTGACTGGGCACTGTCCCGGACCCGGTACTGGGGTACCCCGCTGCCCCTCTGGGAGTGCGGCAACGAGCACGTGACCTGTGTGGGATCGCTGGCCGAGCTGTCGACGAGGGCCGGCCGCGACCTGTCCGGCCTCGACCCGCACCGTCCCTTCGTGGACGCCGTGACCTTCCCCTGCCCCGAGTGCGGGCAGCAGGCGGTCCGCGTGCCCGAGGTGATCGACGCCTGGTTCGACTCCGGGTCGATGCCGTTCGCCCAGTGGGGGGCGCCGCTGCGGAACGCCCGCGAGTTCGAGTCGGCCTTCCCGGCGCAGTTCATCTGCGAGGCGATCGACCAGACCCGGGGCTGGTTCTACTCCCTGATGGCGGTGAACACGCTGGTGTTCGGGCGGTCGGCCTACGAGAACGTGGTCTGCCTGGGACTCGTCATGGACGAGCAGGGGCGGAAGATGTCCAAGCACCTCGGCAACGTGATCGAGCCGATGGGGCTGATGAACTCGCACGGCGCCGACGCGGTGCGCTGGTTCTTCGCCGCGTCCGGGTCACC
>DASWUW010001266.1:0-2546 GCA_036406335.1 Trebonia sp. | reverse complement strand
TGACCGCGGGCACCGATGACTGCCTGACCCTGCCGCTGCAGGGTGAGGTGTAGACCTTGTTCCAGCCGTTGTCGGGCGCGGGGGCGATCCCCGGCAGCTCGATATCGGCCCAGATCACCGGGTAGGGGATGTACCTCGGCTTGACGACCGCGAATGCCCACGCCGCCTGCTGCTCACCCCAGCGGTAGGCCTCGGTGGTCGTGCCGTTCCAGTGCGGGTCGACGCCGGGACCGCCCAGGTACCAGTAGACCCCGGTACCCACGCCGGTGCCGCGGCTCACGAAGTTGCTGTTCGCCTGGTTGGCGTTAGCCGGCGCCCAGGCGAGGAAGTTGCCGGTAGAGCAGCCTTCCTGGCGCGCCCAGTTCCCGGCCATGCCCATGTAGCCGCCGTAGCTGCCCCCGATGACCGGCTCCTGGTACGGGGCGCTGCCGCGGACGGTCACCGGAAAGCTGTCGGTCCCGTAGGTAAAGCCGGTGTTCGACGCGGCCGGGGCCGCCGCGGAAGCGGCGGCTGCCGGAGCGGCGAGGAAGCCGGCCGCCGCGGCCACGGCGAGCAGGCCAATCCCTAGTTTCCTGGTAACCGTGCGCATGCCGGGCTCCTCGCTGTCGTCACTGCCGACAACGTTACTCGTGCGCCCCGCGCATTTGCTGGCCACCGGCCGACGGGAGGTCGAGCTGGTTGACCACTTTTCCGTAGGTAAGCGCGGCCAGCTTGGCGATATTGCTGTGCCCGCCGATGGGCGCCGCGCACTCGGCCCCGATCGCGAGCGCGTCCAGATCGCTCCGGGTCGCCTCGGGGCCGATGAAGCACGGGGCGATGGCCAGCCGGCTGACCCCCATCTGCTTCAGCCGGATCGCGCCCTCGTGCAATGACGGGGCGCTGTCCATGGACGCGGTAATCACCGGGAGCGCGAGCCGCGCGGCGAGCAGCACCGAAGTCACGTTGGCCGCGCCGGCCGCGTCCGGACCGCCGACCGTGGCGATGAGGATGCCGTCGGCGGCGGTCACGATGCTGAACAGCCGGACCCGGTCGGCCCGGGCCAGGCCGGCCTCGGCCAGCCGGATGTGCAGGACCTCGGCGACCATCGCGTTGGAGTTGACGAAGCCGCTGATCACCGCGTTCGTCCCGCTCGCGGCCACGGCCGCCCGCAGCCGGTGCACCACCGGCGGGTTGACCGTCGCGATCAGCGGGATCACCACCGCGCAGGGGGTGCTGCCGGGCCGCCGGGCGGCCGCGTCGGCGAGGACCGCACGCAGGTCGGACGGATCATCCGGGCCGCCGCCGTCGATGCGCGCGGCGCGCACCTCCACCGCCGGATTGTCCGTCCGGAGCACGGCGGTCAGGTCGGCGACCGGGCTGGCGCCGAGGTCGATGTCCCGGCCGGGGACGCCGAGCACGAGGGCCGGGGCGCTCTGGGGCAGGCTGACCGGCACCGGGCGGCGGTGACGGCCGCCCGACTGGGGCGGGCGGAAGCTGGGCTGGCGCACCGGGAACGCCTGCCCGCCGCGGTCGGGGGTACCCCGGTCCGGCCAGCCACGTTCCGGTCCGCGGGCCGGTATTTCCGGTCCCGGGGATGCCAGCTCCGGCCCCCGCGGTGCCGGCTCCAGTCCGGGGAAGGCCGGCTCCGGCCCGGGGAAGGCTGGCTCCGGTCCGGGAGGGACCGGTTCCGGTCCGCGGGCCGGTACTTCCGGTCCCCGGTATCCCGGCTGCGAGCCGCGGGCACGCCGCATCCCGCCCACGTCAGCCGACCGGTCCTGGTCATGGTTCTGGTAGCTGACGGGCAGGTCCGCCGCAGGCTGGCGGTCAGGCAGCGCCCGGCCAGGCTGCCTGGAGGGCACGCCGTCTCTAGGCTGCCGCAGGGGGAGGCCTGCCGAAGGGCCGCGAACATCCGTCACGAGTCGGAAGCCTAGCTCTAAGCCGTGTACCGAACCCGCAAAAGCGCCGAAACAGTGTGGCACGCCCCTGACCGGGCGGGCGGCGGGTCGGGGAAATGATCCTCCCCCGGCTGCCGCAATTTTGCTACCAGCGAGTAACATGTATTCAGGCAGCGATCATGCGGAGTGTTAGATGAGTCACTACAAGAGCAACTTGCGGGACGTCGAGTTCAACCTGTTCGAGCTGTTCGGCCGTCAGGAACTCCTGGGCACGGGCCCGTTCGCTGAGGTGGACGAGGCAACCGCGCGGGACATGCTGTCCGAGGTCAACAAGCTGGCGCTCGGGCCGGCCGCCGCGTCTTTCGTCGACGCTGACCGTCATCCCCCGGTCTTCGACCCGGCCTCGGGGACGGTCGCGCTGCCTGAGTCGTTCAAGAAGTCCTACCGCACGGTCATGGACGCGGAGTGGTGGCGGCTGTCGGTGCCGCCGGAGCTCGGCGGCACCGTGACCCCGCGGTCGCTGCAGTGGGCGATCGCCGGCTTCCTCCTCGGGGCCAACCCGGCGCTGTGGATGTACTCCAACGGGGCCACCTTCGCCAAGATCTTGTGGGAGCTCGGTACCCCCGAGCAGCGGCGCTTCGCCGAGCTGGCGGTGGAGCGCCAGTGGGGCGC
>DASWUW010001265.1:0-13917 GCA_036406335.1 Trebonia sp. | reverse complement strand
CACCCGGCACCGCGCCGTTGTCGGCGTACTGCCAGAAGGCCCACTGGTGCCACGGGGCCGGCACGGACGGGTCGGCGGCGCCAAACGCGGCCAGCCACAGCGGGGACCGCCCGAACCGGGTAGTGGCGCCGGTGCACTGCCGCCACCAGGCGTCGGTTGTGTAGATGACCGGCCATTGACCGGTGAGCTGGCGTGCCTCCGCGATGAACCCGGTGATCCACTCGAGCATGACCGGGACGCGGCGCCCGTAGCAGTTGTCCGCCTTCTTGTACGGGTCGTTCTCCAGGTCGACTACGAACGGCAGCTGAGCCTGGCCGCGCCGGGTACCGGTGACGCTGGCGGCAAAGCTCGCGGTGGCCCGGCCGCCGGCCCGCCGCGGGTCGGCGAACACGTAGGGCAGCACCGCGAGGCCCGCCCCCGCGGCCGACCGCGCGTCGGAAAGGTAATAGGGATTGCGGTAGTAGGTGCCCTCCGAGACCTTGATTCCCACGAAGTTGAAGCCCAGCCGGGAAATCCGCGGCCAGTCGATCGGCGGTCCCTGGTGCTGGTAAGCGGAGACGTCCAGCCCGCGGACGGCCGGAGCGGCCAGGCCGCCGGGCCCGGCTGCCGCACGAGCACCGGGAACGGCGGTCAGCGAGAGGGCGACCGCGACGCTCCCGGCCGCCGCCGCGCGCAAAATAGTCACCGCCCGCAACATAATCATTACGGAAAGTAATCATTACTAGGCGGCGGGTTCAAGTCGCAACGCCGAGGACAAGGCAATGGCAGCGCCCGGCTCATCCTCCATGAACCGCGGGCGCTGCCTCGCCCCGTTGCTTACCGCCCGCTCCCGCTGCGGGCGGTCGGCGGTCTCTGCCGACGCACGCCCCTCAGCCGCGCCGGCTACCCCACCGTATTGCGCCCGGACACTCCCCGTGGTGCCCTGGTGCGCATACGTAGCCTATGAAGCACCAGGAGGCCGGCCGGGACGGAAGCCGAGATATGGGTATACCGATGTTTGTTGTCGGATATGTGCGTACTAGCGCTGCTCGCGGGAGACGCGGCCGCGCTCCCGGCCGCGCTCCTTGCCGTCCAGGATCACCTTGCGGAGCCGCACCGAGGTCGGGGTCACTTCGACGCACTCGTCCTCGTTGCAGAACTCCAGCGCCTGCTCCAGGCTGAGGAGCCGCGGCGGGATCAGCCGCTCGAGCTCCTCCTGGTTGGACTGGCGGATGTTGGTGACCTTCTTTTCCTTGGTGATGTTCACGTCCATGTCGTCGTTGCGCGAGTTCTCGCCGACGATCATGCCCTCGTACACCTCGGTGGTCGGCGCGACGAACAGCGAACCGCGCTCCTGGATGTTGAACATCGCGTACGTAGAGGCCGCGCCGGCGCGGTCAGCGACCAGCGACCCGTTCGCCCGGCCCTTGATGACGCCCGCCCAGGGCTCGTAACCCTCGAAGACGTGGTGGGCGATGCCGGTGCCGCGGGTCTCGGTGAGGAACTGGGTACGGAAGCCGATCAGCCCGCGGGCCGGGACGAGGAACGCCAGGCGCACCCAGCCGGTCCCGTGGTTGGTCATCGTCTCCATCCGGCCGCGGCGGACGGCGACCAGCTGGGTGACCGCGCCGAGGTACTCCTCCGGGACGTCGACCGACAGCCGCTCGACCGGCTCGTGCAGCTTGCCGTTGATCTCCCGGGTGACCGCGGAGGGCCGGCCGACGGTCAGCTCGTAGCCTTCCCGGCGCATGGTCTCGACCAGGATCGCGAGCGCGAGCTCGCCCCGGCCGCGGACCTCCCAGGCGTCCGGCCGCTCGGTGGGCACGACCTGGAGGCTCACGTTGCCGACGAGCTCGCGGTCGAGGCGGTCCTTAACCAGCCGCGCCGTCACCTTGGTGCCCTTTTCGCGGCCGGATATCGGAGAGGTGTTGGTACCGAGCGTCATGGAGATGGCCGGCTCGTCCACGGTGATCAGCGGGAGCGGACGCGGGTCGTTCAGGTCAGCCAGGGTGTCACCGATCATGATGTCGGGGATACCGGCGATCGCCGCGATATCGCCCGGGCCCGCCTCGTCGGCCTGCACCCGCTCGAGCGCCTCGGTGAGGTACAGCTCGGTGATCTTCACCCGGTCGATCGAGCCGTCGTGCTTGCACCAGGCGACCTGCTGGCCGCGCTTGATCGTGCCGTTGTAGATGCGGCACAGCGCGATACGGCCGAGGTAGGAGCTGGCATCCAGGTTGGTGACGTGCGCCTGGAGCGGGGCGTCCGGCTCGTAGAGCGGGGCGGGGACCGTTTCCCGGATGACGTCGAACAGCGGCTCGAGGTTCTCGCTGTCGGGCAGGCCGCCGTCTTCCGGGCGGTTGAGGCTGGCCCGGCCCGCACGCGCGGACGCGTACACGATCGGGAACTCGATCTGCTGCTCGCTGGCGTCCAGGTCGATGAACAGCTCGTAGCAGGCGTCGATGACCTCGGCGATCCGCGAGTCGGGGCGGTCTACCTTGTTGATGACCAAGATGACGGGGAGGTTCGCCTCCAGGGTCTTGCGCAGCACAAACCTGGTCTGCGGCAGCGGGCCCTCGCTCGCGTCGACCAGCAGCACCACGCCGTCCACCATGGAAAGGCCGCGTTCGACCTCGCCGCCGAAGTCCGCGTGGCCGGGCGTGTCGATGATGTTGATCGTCAGCCCGCCGTGCTTGACCGCGGTGTTCTTGGCCAGGATCGTGATGCCCTTCTCACGCTCCAGGTCGTTGGAGTCCATTACCCGCTCGTTGACGTGAGCGTGGGCACCGAATGCGTTGGACTGCCACAGCATCGCGTCGACCAGCGTGGTCTTGCCGTGGTCAACGTGGGCCACGATAGCGACGTTGCGAAGGTCATCGCGAGTCGCCAGCTCCGTCACGCTGGTCATGGTGATCTCCTGCTGTTCCTGTACGGGCATGCGTGAATCTCGCTCATCCGGCATCGGGGCGGTGCCACATTGATCGGCCGTGGTGCGGCTCGTTCGCGGCGGGGCCGCGGAGTCGCGGCGGCTACCAGTCTATTGCCGGTTGCCGGCGTCGTGACCCGCAACCCGTGTAACAGCGAGAGCGGGTGTCTTATGCCCGCCGGGGCGGCTTAGAACCGGGACGCGGGCCAGGCCGCCGAAGATACGGCGAACGACCGATAGCGGGACCGGGGGACCTTAGACCGAGCCTGTAAGTAAGCCGGAGACCAGGGCGGTCCCGGCGGGATCGGGAGGATCGATGAACGGGTACGTCATGTACGAGGTGGCCAGGCAGCGGGTAGCGGACCGGCACCGGGACGCGGACGCCGAGCGCGCCGCCCGGCAGGTGAGCGCGGCGCGGGGACGGCGCGGCCGCCACGCGCGGGCCGGAGAGCCGGACGGGGCCGTCCTGCCCGCGGTTCCGGACTTCGTGCACGAGCTGCTGGGCGGTGCGGTTCCGGCCCCGCGGCCGGAAGACACGAGCGGCCGCCACACGCGGACCGGCCGCTAGCGTGGCCGGGCGCTGAGGGCGGCGATGTCCGGCGGCGAGAAAACACCACCGGATTCCGGTCCGCTCCCGCTGGGGCGGGCCGGAATGTCAGACCCCGGTGTGATGCTTGACACTGTTATGAGCAGACGCGGTGGCAGCCCCGTCCTAGTGGGACGGGCAGCCGAGATGGCCGCCCTGGATGCCGCGCTGGAAACGGTCCGCCAGGGCGAGCCCGCGGCTGTGCTCATCGGCGGCGAGGCCGGGATGGGCAAGACCCGGCTGATCGGCGAGTTCACCGCGACGGTGCGCGATGCCGGGGCCCGGGTCATGACCGGGGCGTGCCTGGAGCTCGGCGCGGACGGGCTGCCGTTCAGCCCGTTTACCGCGATGCTGCGCGATCTCGTGCGCGAGGAAGGCCCGGACGAGATCGCCCGCCTGCTGTCCGGCAGCGGGCGGGCGGCCCGGGAACTGGCCCGGCTGCTGCCCGAGCTGACGGCGGCGGACGATCACCCGGCCCACCCGAGCGGCATGACGGCGGGAGAAGCGCGGGCGCAGCTGTTCGAGGGTTTCCTCAGCCTGCTCGAGCGGCTCGCCGGGCGGCGGCCGCTGGTGCTGGTCATCGAGGACGCACACTGGGCCGACCGCTCCAGCCGGGACCTGCTGGCCTTCCTCGTCGGTTATCAGCGGGCGGTGCGCAACCTGCTGGTCATCGTGACGTTCCGCTCCGACGAGCTGCACCGCACCCACCCGCTCCGGCCGCTGCTGGCCGAGCTGGCCCGGATCGACTGGGTGGACAGGACCGAGCTGCCCCGGCTGACCCGCGGGCAGGCGGAAGAGCTCGCGGCCGCGGTCCTCGGCCACGCGCCCGACCCCGGGCTGGCCGACTCCCTCTACCTGCGGGCCGAGGGCAACCCGCTGTTTACCGAGGAGCTGCTGGCCTGCGCCGGCTCGGGCGACGCGGTCCCGGACACGCTGGCCGACCTGCTGCTGCAGGCGGCGCGGCGGCTGCCGGAGGACACCCAGGAAGTGCTGCGCACGGCGAGCGCGGGCAGCGGCGTGACCAGCGACGTCCTGCTCACCCAGGTGACCGGCCGCGGGGCGGCCGAGCTGGCGGCGGCGATCCGCCCCGCCGTGGCGGCCAACGTGCTGGTGCCCAGTGCCGACGGCTACGCGTTCCGGCACGCGCTCATCCGGGAAGCGGTGCACGGCGACCTGCTGCCGGGCGAGCACTCCGCCGTCCACACCAGGTTCGCGCGCGCGGTCGAGGCGGATCCCGGGCTTGTCCCCCGCGGACGGGCCGACATCGAGAAGGCGCACCACTGGTACTCGGCCCACAACACCCAGGGCGCGCTGGCCAGCGCCTGGCGCGCGGCGGCGGGGGTGTCCAACGGCGTCGCGCACGCCGAGCGGCTGATGCTGCTCGACCGCGTCCTCGAGCTCTGGGAGCAGGTCCCGGAGGCCGCGGCGCTTATTGAGGCCGACCACGTGCGGGTGATCGAAGCGGCCGCACTGGCCGCCAGCGACGCGGGCGAGCACCAGCGGGGCCTGGCGTTTACCGAGCTCGCGCTTACCGAGTTGGACGAGGCCGCCGAACCGGTCCGGTTCGCCCTGCAGCTCAACCAGCGGGCCGCGTTCCGCCGGGACCTCGGCCTGGGAGTCAAGCTGGCCGACGCGCAGCGGGCACTGGCCCTGGTGCCGGCGTCCCTTTCCCGCCCGGCGCGGACGACGCTGCTGCTCTCCTCTTGTCACAGCGGCAATCAGGGACACGACCTCAAGCTGCACGAATGGGCGGACGAGGCACTCCGCTACGCCCGTGAGGCGGGAGACCTGGACGCGGAGGCGCACGCGCTGTCCATCCAGGCCTCGCTGGAAGCGGGGCTGAGCGAGATGGCCGCACCGGGCAGCCCGGCCATGCTGCTGCTGGCCCGGGCCCGGGCAGTGCTGGCCCCGGCAGACGCCTTTCACCGGGGGCTCAAGCTGTCCATCGCCGAATCCCACCTGCTGTGCGGGGCGGGCGAGTTCGAGGGGGCCGCGCAGGCCGCGCGGCAGGGAGTCAGCCACGCCGAACGGCACGGCTTCGCCCGCACCGGGGGTGCGTTCCTGGCCATCAACCTGGCCGAGCCGCTGTTCTACCTGGGGCGCTGGGACGAAGCGGCCGAGGCGGCGGAGCGCGCCGTCGACCTGGCGCCGCCCCCGCTGACCCGGGCCAGCCTGTGGATCATCCTCGGCTGGATCGCGGCCGCCCGCGGCGACCTGGACACCGCGGCCCGGCGCGCGGCCTCGAGCCGGGCGATCCTGTCCCGCGCGGTGTACGAGGGCCAGTTCCACCTGCCGCAAGCCGAGCTTGACATCGCGCTCACGCTGGCCGCGGAGGGACCGGACGCCGCCGTCACCCTCGCCTCCGGGGTACTGGCCCGCTACGACGTGTCCGGCAGCAGCCCCCGTTACCTGTGGCCGGTGCTCGTCACCGCGGCCCGGGCGGCCGAACGGGCACTGGGCGACGACGCGGCGGCGCTGCTTGACCAGCTGCGGACCATCGCGGGCAAGCTGGAAACGGGCGGTCCGGTCCAGCGGGCCTGGCAGCTGTCCTTCACGGCCCTGGACGGTCCCGGGACCCTGGACCCGCTCGCGGCGGCCGACGCGGCAGCGGCCGCGTGGGAAGCCCTCGGCCAGCCGCTCGCCGCCGCCGTCGCACTGATCCACGCTGGCCGGACCGCGCTGGCCGGCCGGGCTCCGCAAGAGGCGGCCGCCCGGCTGCGCCGGGCCGCCGTGCTGGCCGACCGGCTCGGCGCCCGCCCCCTGGCCCAGCGGATCACCGAGCTGACCGGCCGCGCGAACCCGGGCTCGGGCGGCGATCCCAGTCTCACCGGCCGGGAACTGGAAGTGCTGCGGCTGGTGGCGACCGGGCAGTCCAACCGGGAGATCGCCGCGGTGCTGGTGATCTCGCCCAAGACGGCGAGTGTGCACGTGTCCAACATCCTGGCCAAGCTGGGTGCCGCCACCCGCACCGAGGCGGCCGTCCGGGCCCACGAACTCGGCCTGATCGGCAGCCTGGCGCGGTAGGGTAACGGCCATGGGCTGCTTCGCTGTCACCCGCCGCTTAGCGGCGGTATCGCGGTTGTCGTAACCGCGGCCTTGTTGCCTGCCCCGCTGGGGTCAGTGCAGGACGTACCGCCGGACCAGTGTCCCGCCGGCAGCCAGCCGTAGGTTTCTTATGCTGCCGGGTCGTCCTGTCTGATCAGGGGAGCAATGTCTCAGTCCTGGCGATTCGATCCGCAGCATGCGCAACCTTCCCCCGCCCGCTGGGCGGTGCTGGCCCGGTGGTGGCGGGGACGCTGGCGGAGCTGGCAGGCGATCATCCGGCTGCTTCCCGTGGCGGGCCGGGTTGCGGTCGCCGCGATGGTGCTCAATCTGCTGATCGGCCTGCTGCCCCTGGGCTTTGTGGTCGGCACCAGCGAGGCCGTCGGACGGATGGCGGGAACCGGGAGGGGTATCCGGGGCGGGGTCCTGCTCGCGGTGGGGCTGGCAGTAGTCTCGTTGCTGCTGCAGTCCGTTCTCTCGCCGTTCCAGGCCGCGTTTACCGAGCTGATCAGCCGGCGGGTGGACGGGGCCTGCACCCGGCGGCTGATGCGGGCCACCCTGGCCGAGGCCCCTCTCGGCCTGCTGGAACAGCCGGATGTGCTAGACCGGACGGGTGATGCCCGGCGAGGCCTGGTCGAGTACTCCGCCACCCCCGGGGCGGCCGTCGCGGGGCTGATCGCCCTGGTCGCCCGGTACGCGCAGCTCGCCGGGGGCGCGGTGATCACCGGGGTGGTGCTCGGTCCGGCGGCCGCGCTGGTCATCACGGCGGCGGCGCTGGTCGCCCGGTTCGGGGAGCGGGGCGCGCAGGCCCGGTACTCGCTGCTGAGGAGCCGGTCAGCCGCGGCCCGGCGTAAGGCGTACTACATCCTCGACACCGGAAGTTCGCTGGCCGCCGCCAAGGAGATCCGGGTGCTGGGGACGCTGCCCTGGTGGCGGGAGCAAGGGAGACGGGACTCCGGTTCCTACCTGCGCCCGCTGTGGCGTGCCCGCCGGCGGATCCGCCTCGTGCCGTTCACGGTGTACAGCCTGGTGGTGCTGGCGGGAACCCTGGCCGTGCTGGTCATGCTGCGCGACACCGCCGACCGCGGCGGGCTGAGCGGGCCGGGCCTGGCACTGGCCCTGCAGGCGATCCTCATCGCGCTGCGGTTCGGGGTGTACTTCCCCGAGGCCGACAACCAGACCCAGGACGGCATGCGGGCCCATGAGTCGATGCTGGAGATCGAGCGGGCCGCCGCGCAGCGGCCGCCGGGCCGGCCCGGCGGCCGGCCCGCCGGACCGGTGCCCGTCACCGGTATCGCGTTCGAGAAGGTGAGCTTTTCCTACCCGGGCAGCGGCCGGAATGTGCTGCGGGAGCTTGACCTGGAGTTCCCGGCGGGCACGGCCACGGCGATCGTGGGACTGAACGGGGCGGGCAAGACCACCCTGGTCAAGCTGCTGTCAGGACTGTACGAGCCCACCGGCGGACGCATCAGCGTGGACGGGACGGGCCTGGAGGAGCTCGACGTCCGGTCCTGGCAGCGGCGCCTGGCGGTAATCAGCCAGGATTACGTCCGCTACGAGCTTGACGCGGCCGCCAACGTCGGGCTCGGCGCACCCGGAAACCTGGGGGACGCCGGCGCCCTGGAACGGGCCATCGAGCGGGCGGGTGCCACCGGGGTGATCGCGGCGCTCCCGGGCGGGCTGGCGACCGTCTTGTCCAGCCGGTACTCCGGCGGGATGGACCTGTCGGGCGGGCAGTGGCAGCGGATCGCCCTGGCCCGCGCCCTGTTCGCCGTGCAGGCCGGCGCGACGGTGCTCGTCCTGGACGAGCCGGCCGCGCAGCTCGACGCCCGCGCCGAGGTCGCGTTTTTCGACCGGTTCCTCGAACTCACCCGCGGGCTGACGACGGTGGTCATCTCCCACCGGTTCTCCACGGTGCGGCGCGCGGACCGGATCGCGGTCCTGGACGGCGGGCACATCACCGCCCGCGGCAGCCACGAAGAACTGCTGGCGGCGGGCGGGCAGTACGCGGAACTGTTCGGGTTGCAGGCCCGGCGGTTCGCGGGCGGGGAGCAGGCATGAGGATCTTCCGCGCCGCGCGCTTCCTGTTCGCCGCGGGCGCGGGAGTGGACGCGGTGCGGCTGCTGCGCGCGACGGTGCTCGCGGTCGCCCTCTACGTCGCCGCGCCGCTGGCCGCCCTGGCGCTGCGCGACCTCACCGACGACGGGCTGGCCCGCCGCGCCGGGCCAGCCCTGGCCGCGGCGGTGCTCGCCTCGGTGGCGCTCGTGGCCCAGCTCATGCTTGCTCATTTCTGCCACCTGGATCTCTCCCGGGTATCGGACGGGCAGCAGATGCGGCTGCACGGCGAGCTCATGGACCTGGTGAACGGGCCGCCCCGGATCGATCACCTGGACCGGCCCGATGTCGCCGACAGCATCGGCCTGGTCCGGATAAGCCTGCTGGCCACGGCCAAGTCCCTGGAGGGGGTGCTGCAGCTCGCCGGCCTGCTGCTGCAGATGGCCGTCACCCTTTTCCTCCTCGTCAGGGTCAGCCCGCTGTTCGCGGTCCTGCCGCTGTGCGCCGTGGTACCGGTGCTGCTGGAGCGGGCGGCGCAGTCCACGGTGGAAGGCGCCCGGGAACGGACCGCCGAGCGGCTCCGGCTCGCACAGCACCTGCTCGAACTCGCGACCAGCACCGGGCCGGTCCGGGAACTGCGGCTATTCGGCGCCGAGGACGAGATCCTCCGGCGTCAGCGGGACGCCTGGGACGAGGTGACCACCGCGATGTGGCGCGCCCAGCTCAAGGCCAGCGTGATCCGGGCGGCCGGGCAGGGGTTCTTCGCCCTCGGCTACGGCGGCGCCATCGCGGCTGAACTGCACAGCGCGCTGTACGGGCAGGCCTCCGTCGGCGACCTGGTACTCGTGATCACCCTTGCGGTACAGGTGAGCGTGCAGGTTTCCGGCGCCCTCAGTGTGCTGTCGCTGCTGCAGGTCGCCGCGCGGACGACCGACCGGATCGGCCACCTGCGGGCGATCGCCGCCGCGGCTCCCGCGGCTCCCGTGTCTTCCGCGGGCGTTCCGGGCAGGCTGACCCGCGGCATCACGCTGGAAGACGTCTCGTTCACCTACCCCGGCGCGAAGCGGCCGGTACTGTCCGGGGTCTCCCTGCACATCCCGTCCGGGTCGGTCCTGGCCCTGGTCGGCGAGAACGGGGCGGGCAAGTCCACTCTGGTCAAGCTGCTGTGCGGTCTCTACCAGCCGACCGGCGGACGGATCCTCGTGGACGGCCAGGACCTGGCCGGGCTCGACCCCGCCCGCTGGCGTTCCCGGGTGGCCGCCTTGTTCCAGGACTTTCACCGCATCGAGCTGACCCTCGGGCTGAGCATCGGGCACGGCGACATCGCCCGGGCCGGCGACACCGAGGCGGTCAGCGCCGCCGCGGGCCAGGCCCGCGCGGACCGGGTGCTGCGCGCGGTCCCCGGCGGCCTGGCCGGCTACCTGGGCCACTCCTACTGCGACGGCACGGAACTGTCCGGCGGCCAGTGGCAGACGGTGGGCCTGGCCCGCACCCTGATGCGGCGGCATCCCCTGCTGCTCGTCCTCGACGAGCCCGCCGCGGCCCTCGACGCCGCCGCCGAGCACGACCTGTTCGAGCGCTACGCATCCTCAGCCGCGCAGGCCGGACGGGAAGACGGCGGCGTCACCGTGCTCATCTCCCACCGCTTCTCCACCGTGCGCATGGCCGGCCTCATCGCCGTCCTCGACCAAGGGCAGCTCACCGAATGCGGCACCCACCGCGAGCTGCTGGCCGCCCGCGGGCTCTACGCCGAGCTGTTCACTCTCCAGGCCCGTGCCTACCAGTTACCGTTTACCGTGGCCGACTCAGCCGACGCGAGATCGCCTCACTGGGGCGAGTCGCCTCGTGGAGTGCGGCCGGGGACAGGCCGGGTTGCCGGGTGCACGGTCAGGATCAGGACGGCCCAGAGCGGCGGAAAGGTTCTTGACATCGGGTTCGGGCCAGAATTTCCGGCGGCGGATGTCAAGACGGCGGCTACGGCTCCGACAACCAGGCGAAGGGCCCGCCAGGGCCCGCGAGCCAGGAGGAGTACAACATGCAGTTCCTGATCAGCATGCTCATCAACCCGGCGGTGCTGGACGCGCTGACCGACGAGGAGAAGGCGGCGATCGGCGAGGGGCACGGCAGCTTCATCCAGGCACTGAAGCAGTCCGGCGAGCTGATCACTACGCAGGCCCTGGTCGACCCGTCCCAGGCCACCGTGGTGACGGTGCGCAATGGCCAGCCCGCGGTCACCGACGGCCCGTTCGTGGAAGCCAAGGAGTACCTAGGCGGCTTCTACCTGATCGACTGCGAAAACAAGGACCGGGCGATCGAGCTGGCGGCGCAGATCCCGGACGCCGCGATCGATGGCCTGGGGGTCGAGGTGCGGCAGGTGATGTTTGCTGACGGACCATTGGAGGCATGACGGCACCCGCCCTCGAGGACCTGCTGCGTGAGCTCACGCCGCAGGTTCTCGGCACGCTGGCCCGCCGGCACGGCCATTTCGGGGACTGCGAGGACGCCGTGCAGGAGGCCGTCCTCGCCGCCACCGCGCAGTGGCGGGCCGACGGAGTGCCGGGCAACCCGCGCGGCTGGCTGACCACGGTCGCGTCCCGGCGGCTCATCGACCAGGCGCGCAGTGACCGGGCGCGCCGCGAGCGGGAGTCGGCGGCGGCACCCGCCGAGGCGGCGCCCGAGGACGTGCCGGACACCGATGACACGCTCGTCCTGCTGTTCCTGTGCTGCCATCCGGCGCTGACCGCGGCCTCCCAGACCGCCCTGACGCTGCGGGCGGCCGGCGGCCTGACCACTGCCGAGATCGCCCGCGCGTTCCTGGTGCCGGAGGCCACGATGGCGGCCCGGATCAGCCGGGCCAAGCAGCGCATCAAGGCCGCCGGCAGCTCGTTCAGCCTGCCTGCCGGGGCGGAGCGCGAGGAGCGGCTGCGGGTCGTCCTGCACGTGCTCTACCTGATCTTCAACGAGGGCTACACCGCGTCGGCGGGCAGCGAGCTGCACCGTGCCGGGCTTGCCCGCGAGGCGATCCGGCTGGCCCGGATGGTGCACGCGCAGCTGCCCGGGGACGAGGAGGTGACCGGGCTGCTCGCGCTGATGCTGCTGACCCACGCCCGCTGCCGGGCACGCACGACGGCGGCCGGCGACCTCGTGCCGCTGGACGAACAGGACCGCGCGAAGTGGGACCGCGCGCTGATCGACGAGGGCATGGAGCTGGTCCGGGCGTCGCTGGCCGGCCCGGCGCTGGGGCCTTACCAGCTGCAGGCCGCCATCGCCGCCACGCACGCCGATGCGGCCACGGCCGGGGAGACCAACTGGCGGCAGGTGCACGCCCTTTACCTGATCCTGGAACGAATCGCGCCCAACCCGATGGTCACCCTCAACCGCGCGGTCGCCCTCGCCGAGACCCAGGGCCCGCAGGCCGGGCTGGCCCTGCTGTCCGCACTGGACAGCGACGAGCGGATGACCGGGCACCACCGGCTGCTGTCGGTACGAGCCCACCTGCTGGAGAAGACCGGCGACACGGCCGGGGCGTACGAACATTACCGGCGCGCCGCGAAGGCCACCGCCAGCAGCGCCGAGCAGCGCTACCTGGAGTCCCGGGCCAGTCGGGTAAGGTCACACGTTCTTCCTCAACCCCACCACTAGGTCACAGGCGGCTTCCCGGCAGGCGGCCGTGACCGGCAAGCAGCGTCCCGTGCGGCTCCCTACGCCGAAAATCGCTTCAGCGCTGACCCGCGCGGCCGCTAGCCTGCCCCTCGTGGACGCCGATCCGGCCGGGCTGGTCCGCTCCGGCTGCACGCCCGGCACGTCGTCACCGCCGAAGGATTTACCGACTTCACCGGCATACTGAGACGCAACTGTTTAGCGAGGCAGCTCGGCAGTAGTCGAACTGCCGTTCTAGCTAGTGTTATGATCTCGCCATGGCTGCGTACATACCGCCGGGCTGGCCAACCGGGGTTCACCCGCCAGGCACGGAGGACTTCGAGGCGACCGCGATCGCCTGGCTGCTCGACGTCGTGCCGCCCGATTTCCGGCTGCACGGCGTGCTGCGCCGGCATCCGGCGGCACTGGCCGCGATGGCCCGGCATCACGCCGAGGCCTGCGTGGAGGGCGCCCGGGCCGGTTACCGCACGGCGCGGACCGAGCTGGGCGAGGCGCTGCCGCCGCACGTGATCGACGCGGTACTCGCCGCCTACCGGACCGAGGGGCGGCGCCTGGCCAGCACCGCCAAGGCGGTAACCCTGATCGAGCACGCGCTGCGGGGAGAAGCCGGCTAAGGCCACTTGCGGAAAAAACTGATATCAGTATGATAGGGAAACGGTATCAGAACTTCTTTCCTGGAGGTGGGCCGCATGACCGCCCAGACTCAAAGCACAGCTCAGCCGCAAAACACGGTTCAGGCGATCCGCTCCCATGCCCAGCCGATCAGCGAGCGCACCGCCTGGCACCTGCCCGGCGTGCCGGTGCTGATCTTGGATCTCGTACTCGGGGCCGCCCTGATCGTCGCATTCTGGCAGGCCAGCCATCATCACGGCGGCACCGCCGTGGCCCTGGGGTGGCTCGGGGCGGTCCTGATCGTCGCCGCCGCGCTGGGGTTCCGCGGCCTGACGCCGGTCGCGCCCGGCCGCGCGCACGTCGTTCAGCTCTTCGGCCGGTACCAGGGGACGATCCGCGACCAGGGACTGCAGTGGACGAACCCGTTCACCAACCGGGTCCCCGTCTCTACCCGGATCAGGAACCTGGAGTCCGCGCAGGCCAAGGTGAACGACGCCGACGGCAACCCGATCGAAATCGCCGCCGTGATCGTCTGGCAGGTGCAGGACACCGCGCAGGCCACCTACTCGGTCGACGACTACGTCAGATTCGTCGCGATCCAGGCCGAGACCGCTGTCCGGCACATCGCGTCCAGCTACCCCTACGACAGCCGGGGCGCGGAGAACGTGATCTCGCTGCGGGAAAACGCCGACGAGATCACCCAGAAGCTGTCGGACGAGCTGACCGTCCGGGTACAGGCGGCGGGCGTGGAAATCATCGAGACCCGGCTCACCCGGCTCTCCTACGCCCCCGAGATCGCCCAGGCCATGCTGCGCCAGCAGCAGGCCTCCGCGGTCGTCGGCGCGCGGTCCAAGATCGTCGAGGGGGCGGTCGGCATGGTCCGGATGGCACTGCAGCGGCTCGACGAGGAGAACGTGGTCGAGCTGGACGAGGAACGGAAGGCGGCTATGGTCTCCAACCTCCTCGTCGTGCTCTGCAGTGAGCAGGCCACCCAGCAGGTGGTGAACACCGGGTCGCTGTACTCGTAAGCCATGGCTGAACGCAAGAGCATCCTGCT
>DASWUW010001264.1:0-10898 GCA_036406335.1 Trebonia sp. | reverse complement strand
CTCCGGTTCCGCGGTCCGCGCGGGCCTCGGAGCGGGCCACGGGAGCAGGGTAACCCTGAGGAAGGCCGAGTAAAAATGCCCCACGTGCTCGCGGCGGACTCGACGCTAAGCGACTTCAACCAGCTCATCTGGTGGCTGGTGCTGCTCAAGGTCGTCATCGTCTTTGCCTTCCTGCTGCTCACCACCATCTTCATGATCTGGTTCGAGCGCCGGGTGATCGGCCGGATGCAGAACCGGTCCGGCCCCAACCGGGCCGGCCCCTTCGGCCTGCTGCAGCCGATCGCCGACGCGCTCAAGCTGCCGCTGAAAGAGGACATCGTCCCCACCACGGTGGACAAGCTGGTGTTCTTCATCGCGCCGATCATCGCCGCTGGGACCTCCTTCGTCGCCTTCGCGATCATCCCGTGGGGCCCGGAGGTGTCGATCTTCCACCACCAGACGCCGCTGCAGGTCGCCGACCTGCCCGTCGCGGTGCTGCTGGTGCTGGCGATGAGCTCGATCGGGGTCTACGGCATCGTGCTGGCCGGCTGGTCGTCGCGCGGGCCGTACTCGATCCTGGGCGCGCTCCGCTCGACCGCGCAGGTGATCAGCTACGAGATCGCGATGGGACTGTCGTTTGTCGCGGTCTTCCTCGACGCGGGCTCGCTGTCCACCACCGCGATCGTCAACGCCCAGGCGCACTACTGGTACGCCTGGGTGCTGGCCCCGTCGTTCATCATCTACCTGGTGACGATGGTCGGTGAGACCAACCGGATCCCCTTCGACCTGCCCGAGGGCGAGGGCGAGATCGTGGCCGGCCACATGACCGAGTACTCGTCGATGAAGTTCGCCATGTTCTTCCTGGCCGAGTACATCAACATGACCACGGTCTCCGCGCTGGCCGCCACGCTGTTCCTCGGCGGCTGGCGGGCGCCCTGGCCGCTCACCCTGATCGGACCGGGGGTCAACTCCGGCTGGTGGCCGGTGCTCTGGTTCCTCATCAAGGTGTTCGCGCTGCTGTTCGCCTACGTGTGGCTGCGCGGCACGCTCCCGCGGACCCGGTACGACCAGCTGATGGCGCTGGGCTGGAAGATCCTCATCCCGTTCTCCATCATCTGGCTGCTGCTGGTCGCGACCGTGCGGGCGCTGCGGGCGGACAACCACTCCCCGGTCGTAGACGCGATGGCCGGCGTGGTCCTGATCCTGTTCGTCCTGCTGATCACGTTCTGGGACAACGGCTACCAGAAGCACCTCGCCCGGATCGGCCCGGTCACGCCGGAAGAAGTCCAGGACGAGTACGACTACGACGAAGACGGCGAGCGGGTCCTGGTGGCCCGCCCGGAGCCGAGGTTCCCGCTGCCGCCGCTCGACCTGCCGCACTACCACGGCCTAGGGGCCGAGGTGCTTCCGGATACGAGTACGGTCAGCGGATCGGTGCAAGGCGACACCGCCGACGCGACGAAGGAGGTCACCGGTGCTTGACTTCCTCAACCCCGTTAAGGGGTTCGGGGTTACCTTCCGGGAGATGTTCCGGAAGGTCGACACCGTGATGTACCCGGAGGACAAGCGGCCCACCGCGCCCCGGTACCACGGTCACCACCAGCTCAACCGCTGGCCCGACGGGCTGGAGAAGTGCATCGGCTGCGAGCTGTGCGCCTGGGCCTGCCCGGCCGACGCGATCTACGTCGAGGGCCGGGACAACACCCCCGACGAGCGGTTCTCGCCGGGCGAGCGCTACGGGCACGTCTACCAGATCAACTACCTGCGCTGCATCCTGTGCGGGCTGTGCATCGAGGCCTGCCCCACCCGGGCGCTCACGATGACCAACGAGTACGAGCTGGCCGACGACAACCGGGAAAGCCTCATCTGGACCAAGGAGCAGCTGCTGGTGCCGCTGCTGGAGTCCATGGAGGCCCCCCCGCACGACATGCGGCTGGGCCGGGACGAAAGGGACTACTACCGTCTCGGCGGCGCCGGGGTGTCGGCCACCGGCCGGGCCCCGGGAATGGCCGGGCCGGGCGGGGTGAGCGGGCCCGCGGTGGCCGCCACGGCGGCCAGCAAGCCCGTGGCGGGCCAGGACGAGGTGCGGCCGGACGGCGAGCAGGCCACCTACAGCGGCCAGGAGGCGGAGCTGTGATCCCCCACTTTCTGGCGAACGGCGGTTCGGGCGGTACCAACCTGGACCCGCTGTTCGACGAGGCGTTTTTCTGGATCCTGGCCTTCCTGTCGGTCAGCGCCGCCCTGGCGATGGTCCTGGTCCGGCAGGCCGTGCACTGCGCGCTGATGCTCGCGGTGGTGATGCTCTGCCTAGCGGTCATGTACGCCATGCAGGGCGCCCCCTTCCTGGCCTTCGTGCAGGTGATCGTGTACACCGGCGCGGTGCTGATGCTGTTCCTGTTCGTCGTCATGCTGATCGGCGTCAACTCGCTGGAATCGCTGAAGGAGACGATCAGGGGCCAGCGGCTCTGGGCCGGGCTGGCCGCCATCGGCCTCGCGGCGCTGCTGATCGTCGGCATCGGCCACGCCGCGATCGGCACCGCGGCGCCGGTGACCAGCGCCGCCAGCACGGACAACCTGACCGGGCTGGCCCAGCTGATCTTCACCACCTACGTGTTCCCGTTTGAAGTCACCAGCGCTCTGCTGATCACCGCCGCGCTCGGCGCGATGGTGCTGGCGAACCGCGAGCGCACCATGCCCAAGCTGTCGCAGCGGGAGGTGGCCCGGCGCAAGATCGAAAGCGGCCAGGTCCAGCCCGAGCCCCCGCCCGGGGTGTACGCGCTGCACAACGCGGTCGACCTGCCGGCCATGCTGCCGGACGGTACTACCACCGCCCGTTCCGTATCGGACGCGGTCGTCCGGCGCGACCTGCAGATCGGCCGCGACCCGGAGGCCGGCATCGCCGCCGATCTCGCCGCTGAGATGCGGATCGGCCAGGAGCAGGCGATCGAGTCGGGCGCCCGCGGAGGTGAAGAAGAATGAGTCCAGCGCACTACGTGTTCCTGGCCGTCATCCTGTTCGTCATCGGCGCGGTCGGCGTGCTGGTCCGGCGTAACGCCATCCTGATCTTCATGTCCATCGAGCTCATGCTGAACGCGTGCAACCTCGCGTTCGTCGCGTTCGCCCGGATGCAAGGCAACCTCGACGGCCAGGTGGTGGCCTTCTTCGTAATGGTCGTCGCCGCCGCCGAGGTAGTCGTCGGGCTCGCCATCCTGATGGCCATCTACCGCGCCCGCAGGTCTGCGTCGGTCGACGACGCCAGCCTGCTCAAGTACTGAGGGGATTATTCGCGATGACGACCCTCGCCGCTACCGGCGTGTTCCGCGTCTCGTGGCTGCTGCTCGCCTTCCCGGCGTTCGGCGCGGCGGTTCTGCTGCTCGGCGGCCGGCGCACCGACAAGTGGGGTCACCTGCTCGGCGTGCTGATGTCGCTGGCCTCGTTCGTCTACGGGGTGATCGCCTTCTTCGCCCTGCTGGGGAAGACCGGGAGCGGACGCAGCCAGGACCTGCACATGTTCTCCTGGATCCCGGTCAACGGGTTCCAGGCTAACCTCGGCGTGCTCCTCGACCCGCTGTCGATCAGCTTCGTGCTGCTGATCACCGGGGTCGGCTCGCTGATCCACATCTACGCGGTCGCCTATATGGCGCACGACTCCGACCGCCGCCGGTTCTTCGCCTACCTGAACCTGTTCATCACCGCGATGCTGCTGCTGGTGGTGTCGGACAACTACCTCGGCCTGTACGCCGGCTGGGAGGGCGTGGGTCTCGCCTCTTACCTGCTGATCGGCTTCTGGCAGTTCAAGCCGACCGCGGCGGTGGCGGCCAAGAAGGCGTTCATCGCCAACCGGGTCGGCGACGTCGGCCTGTCCCTGGCGATCATGCTGATGTTCTCCGAGTTCGGCACGTTCAACTTCGCCGGGGTATTCGACAACGCGAAGTCGGGCGGCACCGGCATCACCACCGCGCTCGGGCTGCTGCTGCTGCTCGGGGCGTGCGGCAAGTCGGCCCAGGTGCCGCTGCAGTCCTGGCTGCTCGACGCGATGGAAGGGCCGACCCCGGTGTCGGCCCTTATTCATGCGGCGACAATGGTCACGGCTGGCGTGTACCTGATCGTGCGTTCCAACCCCATCTTCAACAACTCGCCTACCGCGCAGCTCGCGGTCACCGTAGTTGGCGCGGTGACCCTGCTGTTCGGCGCGGTCATCGGCTGCGCCAAGGACGACATCAAGAAAGCCCTCGCCGGGTCCACGATGTCGCAGATCGGCTACATGACGCTGGCCGCGGGCCTCGGCCCGGCCGGCTACGTGTTCGCCATCGCCCACCTGCTGGCCCACGGCTTCTTCAAGGCCGGGCTGTTCCTGGGGGCCGGCTCGGTGCTGCACGGCATGGACGACGAGGTCAGCATGCGCCGGTACGGCGGGCTGCGCAAGTTCCTGCCGGTCACCTTTGTCACGTTTGGTATCGGCTACCTGGCCATCATCGGCATCCCGCCGTTCTCCGGGTTCTTCACCAAGGACGGCATCATCGACGCGGCCTGGGACAAGGGCGGCACCTCGGGCTACATCCTGGCCGCCTGCGCGATCATCGGCGCCGGCGTCACCGCCTTCTACATGACCCGGCTGATGCTGATGACCTGGTTCGGGACGCCGCGCTGGCGGACGGAGGGCGTGCTCGGCGGAGCCGGGGCGCACCCGGCTCACACCGAGCCGGAGGTGCCCCACCCGCACGAGTCGCCGCTGACGATGACGATCCCGATGGTCCTGCTCGCGGTCGGCTCGGTCGCCGCGGGCTGGTTCCTGATCGTCGACTCGCGCTTCTCCGGCTTCCTGGCCCCGGTGGTCGGCACGCCGCCGACCATGCACGGCATCTGGAGCGTGCCCGGCATCATCGCCCTGGTGCTCGTGGTGCTGGGGACCGGGCTCGCCTGGACCATGTACGGGCGGGTGCCGGTGCTGTTCGCCGCGCCGCGCGGCTCGGTGCTGACCCGCGCGGCCCGCGCCGACCTGTACGGCGACGCGTTCAACGAGTCGGTGCTGATGCGTCCCGGGCAGTGGCTCACCCGCCTGTCGGTGTACTTCGACAGCCGGGGCGTCGACGGCCTGGTAAACGGGCTGGCCGCGACCATCGGCGGGACGTCCGGGCGGCTGCGCAGGCTGCAGAACGGTTTTGTCCGCTCTTACGCGCTTTCTATGCTCATCGGCGCCGTGCTGCTCGTGGCCGGCCTTCTGGTGGTGAGGCTCTAATGAACCTTGTTGCGGCAGCGGCGAACAGCGGGACGCCCTGGCTGACCGTCGCGGGCGGTATCCCGCTGCTCGGCGCGATCGTGGTGTCCGCGCTGCCGGCCCGGCGGGCCAAGCTGACCGCGCTGCTGTTCGCGCTGGCCGACCTGGTCTGGGTCATCGTCATGGCGACCCAGTTCAACACCTCGGGACCGACGTTCCAGTTCACCGAGCAGTACTCCTGGATCCCGCAGTTCGGCGTGCACTACGGGCTTGGCGCCGACGGGATCGCGCTGGTCCTCATCGGCATGACCGCCGTGCTGATGCCGGTGGTGATCCTGGCCTCCTGGCACGACGCGGACGAGCCGGCGGCCACGGCTGCCGTCAGCGCCGGGGAGACCGAGACTGAGAAGGCAGCGGCCGTCGCGGCGGGCCGCACGCGGTCGCCGAAGACCTACATGGCGCTGATGCTGGTGCTGGACACGATGATGATCGGGGTCTTCGCCGCCACCGACGTCTTCCTATTCTACGTGTTCTTCGAGGCCATGCTGATCCCGATGTACTTCCTGATCGGGTCGTTCGGCGTCGGGCCGCGGCAGTACGCAGCGGTCAAGTTCCTGCTCTACTCGCTCCTCGGCGGCCTGCTGATGCTGGTCGCGGTGATCGCGCTGTACGTGTACTCGGCGCAGTCCCCGGCGACCGGCAACCACGGCACGTTCATGTTCTACACGCTGGCCCACCTGGCCCTGTCCTCCACGGTGCAGAAGTGGCTGTTCCTCGGCTTCTTCATCGCGTTCGCGATCAAGGCACCGCTGTGGCCGTTCCACACCTGGCTGCCCGACGCCGCCGCCTCGGCCCAGCCGGGCACGGCGGTGCTGATGCTGGGCGTGATGGACAAGGTCGGCACGTTCGGCATGATCCGGCACTGCCTGGAGCTGTTCCCGGACGGGTTCCACTACTTCACCCCGCTGATCCTGGTCCTGGCGGTGATCTCCGTCATCTACGGGGCCGTCGTCGCGATCGGGCAGACCTCGATGAAGCGGCTGATCGGCTACACGTCGATCTCGCACTTCGGCTTTATCGTGCTCGGCATCTTCGCGCTCACCTCGCAGGGGCAGTCCGGGGCGACGCTGTACATGGTCAACCACGGGTTCTCCACCGGGGCGCTGCTGCTGATCGCCGGGTTCCTGATCGTCCGCCGCGGCTCGGACCGCATCTCGGACTACGGCGGCGTGCAGAAGGTGGCGCCGGTGCTGGCCGGGCTGTTCCTGGTTTCCGGCCTGGCCGGCCTGTCGCTGCCCGGGCTGTCCACCTTCGTGTCGGAGTTCCTGGTGCTGGTCGGCACCTTCTCCCGTTACAAGGTGGCAGGCTCGTTCGCGGTGGCGGGCATTGTCCTGGCCGCGATCTACATCTTGTGGATGTACCAGCGGACGATGAACGGGCCGACCGCCGAGTCGGTCGCCGCCATGCCCGACCTGCGGCCGCGGGAACTGCTGGCGGTGGTGCCGCTGGTCGCGCTTATCGTCGCCATGGGCATCTATCCCAAGCCGGTGCTCGACGTGATCAACCCCGCCGTCAACGCGACGATGTCCCAGGTACACGCCACCGATCCGGTGCCTGCCCACCCAGCGGCAGCTCAGAAGGGAACCCAGCCGTGAGCCTCGCTGCCACTGCTGCCGTGCCGGGCGCGATCCCGGCCCCGAGCATCGAGTACAGCCAGCTCGCGCCGATGCTGGTCGTCTTTGCCGCGGCTATCGTCGGCGTGCTCGTCGAGGCCTTCGTGCCCCGGGAGCTGCGCCGCTCCATCCACCTGCTGGTCACCTTTGGCGCGCTGGTCGGCGCGTTCGTGTGGACCTGCGTGATCGCCGCCTCCTCGACGCTGTTCGCCGCGGGCAGCGCCGGGAACTCGGCCGCCATGGGCGCGGTGGCGGTGGACCGGCCGACCCTGTTCATCCAGGGCACCATCCTGGTCCTGGCCGCCGTCTCGGTGCTGCTGATCGCCGACGCCTCGCACGACGTGTCCTCGTTCGCGGGCCAGGCGGCCGCCGTCCCCGGCTCGTCCGAGGAGCGCGAGGGGCTGCTGGCCGGGCTGGTGCACACCGAGATCTACCCGCTGACGCTGTTCGCCGTCGGCGGCATGCTGCTCTTCCCGGCGTCCAATGACCTGCTGACGATGTTCGTCGCCCTGGAGACGCTGTCGCTGCCGCTGTACCTGCTGTGCGGGCTCGCCCGGCGCCGCCGCCTGCTGTCGCACGAAGCGGCCATGAAGTACTTCCTGCTCGGCTCGTTCTCCTCGGCGTTCTTCCTGTTCGGTATCGCGATGCTGTACGGGTACTCCGGCTCGGTGTCGCTGGCCAAGATCGCGGCCGACGTGTCGGCCGGCACCGGCAACGACACCCTGCTGTTCGCGGGGGTCGCGCTGACCGGGCTCGGGCTGCTGTTCAAGATCGGCGCGGTGCCGTTCCACAGCTGGAAGCCCGACGTCTACCAGGGCGCGCCGACCCCGATCACCGCGCTGATGGCGTCCTGCACGGTGGTCTCGGCTTTCGGTGCCCTGCTGCGGGTCTACTACGTGGCGTTCGGCGCGCTGAGCTGGGACTGGCGGCCGGCCTTCTGGGTCGTGGCCATCCTCACCATGGTCATCGGGGCGGTCATCGCGATCACCCAGACCGACGTGAAGCGGCTGCTGGCCTACTCCTCGATCGCGCACGCGGGCTTCATCCTGACCGCGGTGGTCTCCTCGTCGGTGCAGGGCCTGTCCTCGTCGCTGTTCTACCTGGCGACTTACGGCCTGACCACCATCGGCGCGTTCGCGGTGATCACCCTGGTCCGCGACGCCGGCGGCGAGGCCGACCACCTGTCCCGCTGGGCCGGGCTGGGCAAGCGGTCGCCGCTGGTGGCCGGCGTCTTCGCGCTTTTCCTGCTGAGCTTTGCCGGCATCCCGCTGACGTCCGGCTTCGCCGGGAAGTTCGCCGTGTTCCAGGCGGCCATCGCGGGCGGGGCGACGCCGCTGGTCATCGTGGGCGTGGTGTCCTCCGCGATCGCCGCGTTCTTCTACGTCCGGGTGATCGTGCTGATGTTCTTCAGCGACCCGGTGCCGGACGGCCCCGTGGTGGCCGTGCCGTCCGTCTTCACCGGAACCGCGGTGGGCCTGGGGGCGCTGTCCGCCGTGGTGCTGGGCATCGTGCCCGGTCCGGTGCTCGCGCTCGCCAGCCACGCGGCAAACGGACTGTTCGTCCGCTGAGCTGCTCCCGCCTGATTGCCGTCGGCCGCCTTCCGCTGGTTAGCGCCGCGGGAGAGCGGCGGGCGGCCGCTGCCACCCTGGCTAGGGGCCGCTGCCACCCTGGCTGGCCGCCATTGGCCACCCTGGCTGGCGGTGCCCGGACCGCGGGCTCGTAGACTGGAGTGTTCGTACGCTTGACGACATGGAGTTCGCGTGAACATCGCCCTTCCGGTCCACCTCGCCGACCCGGCCCTGACCGAGGAGATGGCCGAGGACCTCGCCGTAGTAGAGGCGACCCTGCGGGATACCTCCTTCGGCGGAGACGAGATGTTCGCCCTGATCTCCAGCGACATGATGCAGGCGGGCGGCAAGCGCTTCCGCGCCATGCTGGTGCTGCTGGCCGCGCGGTTCGGTGACTACCGCGACAAGCGGATCGTGCCCGCCGCGGTCGCCATCGAGCTGACCCACCTGGCGACCCTGTTCCACGACGACGTCATGGACGAGGCGTCGATCCGGCGCGGGCACGAGTCGGCCAACTCCCGCTACGGCAACTCAGTCGCTATCCTGGCCGGCGACTACCTGTTCGCCCGCGCGTCCCGCATCCTGGCCGACCTCGGCCCGGACGCGATCAGGATCCAGGCCGAGACCTTCCGCCGCCTGGTCGAGGGACAGCTGCTGGAGACGATCGGCCTCCGCCCCGGGGAAGACCCGCTCGACCATTACATGTACGTCATCGCGGAGAAGACCGGCTCCCTGATCGCTACCTCGGGCCGGTTCGGCGCGATGTTCTCCGGGCTGCCGGACTCGACCGCCGACCTGATCGCGGACGCCTGCCTGCGCATCGGGGTGGCCTGGCAGCTCTCCGACGACGTCCTCGACATCGCGTCCACTTCGGCCGAGTCGGGCAAGGAGCAGGGCACCGACCTGCGCCAGGGCGTCCGGACCCTGCCGGTCCTGTACGCACTGCGCGACAGCGCGGACCACCAGAACGCGCGCCGGCTGCGCCAGCTGCTCACCGACGCCGACCTGACCGACCCGGCCCTGCACGCCGAGGCCCTGCGCCTGCTGCGCGAGTCCCCGGCCGTAGAGGAGGCCCGGGAAACGGTAAGGACCTGGGCCGGCGAAGCCCGGGACCTCCTCGCCCAGCTGCCCGACGTCCCCGCCCGCGCCGCCTTCGAGTCCCTCTGCGACTTCGTAGTAACCCGCACAGCCTAACCACCCCCCCCGCTACCCCGCTACCCCGCCCCGCCCCCCGGCGGTCCGCCCCCGGAGTCCCAGCACCCCCAGCACCCCCAGCACCCCCCACCGACCCGTCTGGTGACGGTGACTCCCCCCTCACTTTGACCATCTCTTCGACTACCCATCAGTTCGGACCACTTCCGGTAGTCAAATGTCGGCTTTGTCCCGTCCAAATTGATGGGAGGTGAAGTTGATCAACCCGAACTGATGGGGAGTCGTCAGAATGGTGCGTCACTAGGACCAGGCGTCGGGGTGCGTCGACTGACCCTGGGTGCGCCGCCTGGCTGCCCGGCTGGCTTGGCTGCCCGGGTGGCCTGACTGCCCGGCTGGCCTGCTAATCGGCCAGTACAGTACCCGGAATACGGATTCCGGTTATCCGGTTGCATGAGGTGTAAGACAGCCGAAGGAGGAACGGTGAGTATTTTCGGGTTCCGTAAGACGCAGATGGTGAGCGCGGAGGACGCCCTGCCCGGCCGGTCGGCGCCGATGCCGGTGCCGGCCCGTCACGAGGTGCTGGGCACGCCGCTGCAGGGGCCTTACCCGGAGGGCACTGAGACCGCGGAGTTCGCGCTCGGCTGCTTCTGGGGCGAGGAGCGGACCTTCTGGCAGGTTCCTGGCGTGTACACCACTGCGGTGGGCTACGAGGGCGGGCTCACCCCCAACCCCACCTACGAGGAGACCACCACCGGGAAGACCGGCCACGCGGAGACCGTCCGGGTGGTGTACGACCCGGCCAAGGTGTCCTATCCGCAGCTGCTAAAGGTGTTCTGGGAGTCGCATGACCCGACCCAGGGCATGCGCCAGGGTAACGACGTCGGGACTACGTACCGCTCGGCGATCTTCTACCGCGGTGAGGCGCAGCGGGCCGCCGCCGAGCAGTCCAAGGCCGACTTCCAGCAGCGTCTCACGCGACGCGGCTACGGTGACATCACCACCGAGATCGTCCCGGCGGGCGAGTTCTACTTTGCCGAGGGCTACCACCAGCAGTACCTGTACAAGGTGCCGCGTGGTTACTGCCCGGACCACAGCACCGGCGTGAGCTGCCCGGTTGGCCTTATCAAGGCCGATTAAGGGGCTCTATCGAGGCCGGCTAGGCGGCTGCGCCCATCATCACGAGGGCGATCATGAAGGGGCGGCCTGCTAGTTGACTTCCCAGGTGTCGCCGCCGGCCAGCAGCGCGGCCAGGTCGCCCTCGCCGCTGGAACGGGCGGTGTCGATCTGGGCCGCCATCGCGTCGTCGTA
>DASWUW010001263.1:0-6440 GCA_036406335.1 Trebonia sp. | reverse complement strand
CTGCGCATCAAAGGAGGCGCCGACGCCAGGTGCCGGCTGGCTGGCCGGCACGGTGCCGCTCGCCTTGCATCCCTGGATCAGGACCGCCGCAGCGATGACTGCGGCTGCGGCACCGGCGGCACGGCCCGTATTCACGACTAGCCCCCAGTTCGGGTCAGCAGGGCGGCAACCGGACGTCTCGGGGGATGATGATCGCCGCCCGGACCGGGCCGCGCACTCCCTCGCGGCCCCGGGCAAACCGAACGGCGGCCGTCCGCTTATGGCCAGAAGTAAAGAGTAACGCCTGTTCAGCTCGTCACGCGGCCGGGTTGTCACGGTCTGCTGCAGCGTTTGCGGGCAGAGAGCGCGAGCTCGGTCCCAGAGTCCGCGGCCCAGCGGCTCACGCAGTTCAAGTGGCCCGCCGGGCCCGTCAGCGCTGACCGCTCGAAAGTAAAATCCGTCATTCAGAACGGGCCCGATACCCCCGCCGTAGGAAAAGACGAGCACGTCGGCCTGGGCCGCGCCGTAGTGCCGGATGAGCACGGCGACGTCGTCGGCCAGCAGGTCCGGCTGCAGTGCGGTAAGCGGGAGGTCCCCGAACCGGCGGACGAACATCTGAACGCCGTTTACCGCGGTAACTTCCGTCCGCCCGCCGCGCCCCGAGTTCTGGCCCGGCTCGATGATGCCGCGACTCATTACCGGTTGCTTACGCGCCCGCGGAAGCTGAACCGGACGCGCTCCGGTCCTCGTATCACAGAGAGATAACGACGGATCCGCACGGCCGAAGCGAGAGGAACGCCGCGTGTCTTACCCGGTCCGCTACCCGGACGAGCGCTATCCGGAGCCCCCCCGGCGGCGCTCACCCAGGTCACAGCCATCGCCCGGGTCTGACGCAGCGCCCCCGACCCGGTGGCCGGACCCGCCCCGGCAGGGGCTGTGGCCTGGCCATCCGTCGGCGCCGTTCTCCGCCGTACCGGCCGCGCCGCCCGCGTCGGCCCGGCCGGGTCTGCGGCCGGAGCATCCGTCCGGCCCGCTGCCCCGGACGGCCGGCCCCGTCCCGGCGGCCGGCCGCCGGATCGGCCCCACCCGCCGCACCGACCGGACGGTTGTCCCCGTCGCCGTTCTCACCCTCATCGGGCTGGGCGCGGCTGGCGTGCTGGTCCTGTGGTGGCGCAGCACCACTGACCTCACCAGCCCCGGCGAGCTGGTGACCGGGGCGGGCGACGCCTTCGGGCTGCTGGCCGGGTACGGGTTCGTCGTGCTGGTCGCGCTGATGGCCCGGCTCCCGCCGCTCGAACGCGGCATCGGCGCCGACCGGCTGACCCGCTGGCACGCCATAGGCGGCCGGTACGTGATCACGCTGGTCACCGGGCACGTCGTGCTCATCGTCTGGGGCTACTCGGTCGCCGCGCACGCGAAGATCACCGGCGAGACGGTGACCCTGCTGACCGCTTACCCGGACGTGCTGATGGCCACCGCGGCCTGGCTCCTGCTGCTGGCGGTGGGCGCGTTCTCGGCCCGGGCCGCCCGCCGACGGCTGTCCTACGAGACCTGGTACTACGCGCACCTCTATACCTACCTGGCGATCGCGCTGGCGTTCAGCCACCAGTTCGCCGACGGCCCCGCGTTCGCCACCAGCCTGGCCGCCCGGGCGGCCTGGTCGGCCCTGTACATCACGGTCGCCGCGGCGATCTTCTGGTTCCGGGTGCTCACCCCGCTGCGGAACGCGGCCCGGTACCAGTTCACCGTGCAGGGCGTCCGGCGCGAGGCGGCGGGCGTCGTGTCGGTGTTCATCACCGGCCGGGACTTCGACCGCCTGCGGGCCGAGCCGGGACAGTTCTTCCGCTGGCGGTTCCTGACCCGCGACCTGTGGTGGCAGTCCCATCCCTACTCGCTGTCGGCGATGCCGCAGCCGAACCTGATGCGGATCACGGTCAAGGACCGCGGCGGGCACAGCGGCTCGCTGGCCGCGCTCGAGCCCGGTACCCGGATCATCGCCGAGGGGCCCTACGGTGCGTTCACGCCCGCGCTGAACGGGCGCCGGATCCTGCTGATCGCGGGCGGAGTCGGGATCACCCCCATCCGGGCGATGTTCGCCGCGCTGCCCCGGCGGATGCAAGCCGACGGGATCACCCTGCTGTACCGGGCCAGCCATCCGCGTGACGTGGTTTTCAGCCGCGAGCTGGACGCGATCGCCGCCGACCGGGGTGCCACGCTGCAGTACCTGGTTGGCTCCCGCGAGCAGCTCGGTTTCGATCCGCTCGACGCCGAACGCCTGCAGCAGGCCGTGCCCGGGCTGCACCGCTGCGAGGCGTACGTGTGCGGACCCGCCGGGATGACCGAAACCGCGGTGAAGTCGCTGGCCGCGGCAGGCGTACCCCGGCGCCGCATTCACCGCGAGTCCTTCGATTTCTGACCTGCCGATCACCCTGCCTGGAGGTTTCCCTTATGCGCCGTGCTCTGCTGACCGTCGGCGGCACCGTCGCCGGGCTCACCGCGCTGCTCTCGTTCAAGACGCACGTCCTGGCCGCGTCGACTCCCGCCGCGGCCGGGACGCCCGCCGCGCCCGCCGCGACCGCACCCGCCGCAACCGCGCCGCCGAAGGCGAGCGCCGGCACCCTGGGGAAGGCCCGCACCGTGACCGGCACGGTGGGCAGCACCCAGTACGGGCCCATGCAGGTGCGGCTCACCCTGGACGGCACCAAGATCACCAAGGTCACCGTGCTGCAGCGCACCGACGACGGCGCCGAGAGTGACCAGATCGACGGCGCCGCCATCCCCAAGCTGACCAGCGAGACCCTCGCCGCCCAGAGCGCCCAGATCGACGCGGTCAGCGGTGCGACCTACACCAGCTCCGGCTACGTCAAGTCGCTGCAGAGCGCCCTGGATAAGGCGGGCAGCTAGCGGAGGGCGGACTCACCGTGCTGACCGGGCCGGCCGGCTGCGCCGGTCAGACGTGGCCGCTGCCGATCAGATGGCCGACCAGGTAGGTGACCGCGATAGCCAGCGCGCCAAAGGCCAGCTGGCGCAGCCCGGTACGCAGCACCGGCCGGCCCGTCAGCCTCCCGACGAACATCCCGCCGGTAGTCAGCGCCACTCCGGTCAGCACGAGCGTGACCCACAGTACGGAGGCGCCGAACAGGTAAGGCGCCAGCGGCACCACCGCTCCGGTCGAGAACGCGAACAGTGACGACACCCCGGCCAGCAGCGGTGAAGGCAGATCCTGCGGATCAACGCCGAGCTCCTGACGGGTATGCACCCGCAGCGCGGTCTCCGGGTCGGCCGAGACCGCGGCCGCCATCCGCGCGGCGGTCTCCGGGTCAGCCCCGAAGTCACGGAAGTAACCCGCCAGCTCCTCCTCTTCGGCGTCGGGGAAGCGGCTGAGCATCTGCTGTTCCAGCGTCACCTCGGAGCCGACCAGCTCATTCTGGTTGGTTACCGAGATGTACTCCCCGGTCCCCATCGAGAACGCCCCCGCGACCAGCGACGCCACCCCCGTCAGCACCACCGTGTGCGCCGATACGCCCCCGCCGCCGAGCCCGGAAATCAGCGACGCGTTCGTGACGAGCCCGTCCACCGCGCCGAACACCGTAGGCCGCAGCCACCCGCCGGACACATCGCGGTGCCGGTGCGACCAGCCCGCGGCGAGTGCCGCCCGGGCCGCCGCCCCGGACGGCTCGGTGTTCTCTTCCTGCGCCATCAGCCCGGCCTTCCCCGGCAGCCCGGGAGGGCCGCGGTCTGCTGCCGCCTATCCTGGCACGGGGCACCCGCTCCGGGGGCAGCGTACCCGGCGCCCGCCCGACCGGAAAAGCGGCCGGCGCCTCACTCCGCCGGGCGAGGGGGATACCAGAAGGGGTCGCGGCCGATAAAGCCCAGCAGCCTGACCTGGGGTCCGGCGTCCTCGGGCACCTTGACCCGGGCCCCGTACTGGCCGGAGGAGCGCATGGCCTCCTCGAACTGCTCCATGCCGTCCACCAGCTGGCCGCACAGGCCGGCGTCCAGCTGGTCGTCCTGGCCGGTGGCCCGGGCCAGGTCCCAGGTGTGCATGAAGACGTCCACGGTGTAGAACTGGTCGACCGCGCGGTCCAGCGGCAGCTCGCCGATGTGCGGGTTGGCCAGCATCCGGTTCTGGGTGGCGGGGTCGTCCAGCAGGGCCTGCACCGCATCGCAGTGCACCCGCCAGGCCGACACCGGGTCCTCGTCCGCCGACGGCCCGCCGGGCAGCTCGATTCCGGCGCCGCCGGACAGGAACGGGGGAAGCCACCCGGTCAGGTGCCGGACCACGTCACGCGCGGCCCACCCGGCGACCGGCGACGGGGCGTCCCAGTCGCGGGTGCCGAGGACCCGTTCGGTGAACCGGCCGCCGACCTGCCGGTGCCGTTCTGCGGGGTGCTCAGACAACGCCATCGTCGACCATCCTCTGCAATTTCGCGTAACCGTCGCTGACGCCGGCTTCCATGCCGCTGGCCAGCCAGGCGTCCCGGCCCGCAAAGCTGTCCACCAGTGACTGCGCGCGCAGCCGGCAGCGGCCGCCGCCGAGGTCCTCGAACCGCAAGGTCTCCAGGGCGACGCCGTCGGGCTCGCCCTCATAGGTGAAGGTCTGCACGATGCGGTCCGGGCGCACCTCGTGGAAGCAGCCGTGGAACGCGTACTCCGTACCGCCGAGCCCGGCGCGGTACCGCCAGCTGCCGCCGGTGCGGGCGTCCCAGTGCTCGATCTGGGTGTCCGCGGCGGCCGGGCCGACCCACCGGACGAACAACCCCGGGTCGGTATGAGCGCGGAACAGGTGCCCGGGGGTGGCCGCGAACTCGCGGGTGATCCGGATGATCGGCAGTCCGGGGTCAGCCTCGATGACCGTCTCAGTGGCCGCTGGCATCGTCGGCACCATCCTTGTCGTCGGTGTGGTTCATGATCGCCAAGAGCGCGTCCAGGCGGCGGTACCGCTGCTCGGCGCGGCGCCGGTACCGTTCGATCCAGGTCTCCATCTGGGTGAGAACCTCGGTCTCCAGCCGCACTGGCCGGGGCTGCGGCCCCCGCGGCCGGCTCACCAGCCCGGCGTCCTCCAGGACCCGCAGGTGCTTGTAGACGGCCTGCAGTGTCATCTGGTAGGGCTCGGCCAGCTGGCCCGCGGTCGCGTCGCCCTCGGCGAGCCTGGCCACGATATCGCGGCGCGTCGGATCGGCGAGGGCGGAAAAGACCCGGGTCAGCGTGTCAGCGGCCATTGACCCCCCGTTTCAACCTCTTGGTTGAAACTGACCTTAGGGTCAGACCCCGGCCCGGTCAACCACCCGGTCCCCCGCGGCCTTGAAGTCGGCGAGAACGTCCCCGGGCACCGTGTCCAGCTTCTCGGCCCGGACCGGGATGCCGAGCACGGCCAGATTCACTGGACCAGAATAGATCGCTGCCCGCAGACTGGCCTGATGCCGGACTCCCGAGCCAGCCAGGTCGCCAGCGCCAGCCTGCGGTCTGAGTTGCTGGCCATGTTCACCGAGGACCAGGCGGCCATGCGCGCGTTCCTGGCCGAAGCGGACCGCCACCGGGAGCGGTTTGAGCAAACCCAGACGCTGACGTCCGGCACTCCGTGGCCGTACGCGCTGCTGGAATGGGACCCGCCGCAGGAGGCTCCCTCCGCCGGGCAGCGCGTTCTAGCGGCGGTCAGGAGAAACACGGCGCGGCTGCGGGAGATCGTGGCGGCCGGCGGCTGGCCCGGCCGCAGCCTGGTCGGGGAAGACGGGGCCGACGCCGCCTGGCTCCTGCTGCAGCACACCAACTCGCGGGTCACCCCGATCCGCTCCGCTGACGGCGACGAGTTCTGCCGGTCCTGCGTGGTGCTGCTGCGGGACGCCGTCGCCCAAGGAGAAGCCCATCCCCGGCACCTGGCCGCGATAGCCGACAGCCTGCGGCTCGCGAACGACGAGCCGCCGGAATACGCGTCGCTGCCCGGGCAGTATGCCGTCGACGGCGACGGCCGGGCCGTCTTCCGCTGGGACGTGGACCCGGTCGCCCTGGACCAGCGCCGGACGGCGATCGGGCTCCCGCCGCTGGCCGCGGAGATTGCCCGCCGCCAGGCGGACGGACCGGAAAACGGAATAGGCCCCGACCAGTGGGAGCCGTGGCCCGCCCGTTAACCCCGTCCGGGCCACGGTGCTCAGCGGCCGGAGCCGCGCAACTGGGCCTGCTCAGTCACCGGTGAGGCCGGCCCCGCCGTTTCCAGCCCGATACCGGCCGCCGCGGGCCCGGCCGCCGGCCGCACCGGCCGCAGCCGCCCGAGCACGGCAGGGGTGACCGCGCGGTAGGCCCCCGGGTCGACCGAACGGGATGATCTTCCCGCCGTGGCAGTGATGGTTATCGGTGGCCACGTCCATGAACGCGAGCTGCTCCGCGACCTGGCGCCGCATCTCGGCCGGCTGGGGGAGCGCGACCGCGCCCGCCAGGTCGGCCGCGATCCAGACCGCGGCCAT